>CACZVR010000065.1 GCA_902784675.1 uncultured Bacteroidales bacterium
CCCCACTGCGGCTGATTGTTTTTTTGATGTTGGCACGGAATGTGCAGATTGTTGTGGTGATTAGTCCATGATTCTGGAATATTGGTCTAAATTATTTGCACCAATCCTGCATAATGACTAATTTTGGAGCAACAAACATTTAGTAACTCATTAAAACATTCGCACTATGAAACGGTTTATCTTAACAATGGTGGCAGTGCTGACCCTCGGGGCAGCAGCCAATGCGATGAGCTACAAATCGGCCCGCGATCAGGCTTTCTTCCTGACCGACAAGATGGCCTACGAGCTGTTCCTCAACGATGACCAGTACAATGCCGTGTATGAAATCAACCTCGACTACATCATGTGCATCGACGTGTATGACGACATCTTCGGCACTTTCTGGACCAGGCGCAACAACGAGCTGCGGTATGTGCTCTCGCCTGCTCAATATCAAAAATTCATCAGCCTGGAATACTTCTATCGTCCTGTGTCTTGGACAAACAACAAGTTCGTCTTCACGATCTACAACCACTATCCCAAGAACCGCTACTACCGTGCGGCTCCTCCCGGATACCAGGTTTACAAGGGCTCCAACCGCTACTTTGACCACAGCGCCTATAACGGTCGGGCCTATGGCGAACCGCTCACCAAGTCACAGCCCAAGCCCAGCACCGGCGGCACTCAATATCCCGGAATGGGAACCTCAAAGAGCCAGCCCGGCAGCAAGAGTCAGCCTGGCATGATGAACAAGAGGCAAGCCGTCAACGAGGGCAAGCATCGCATGAACGACCGTCGCAACCACTAACGCGACACATCCATCCCATAACCGAGGGCAGGAAGACAGCCACACTGGCTCTTCCTGCCCTCGTTTTTCATAGAACACACCGGGAAAAAGCCAGGAGCTACTTCTTGAGCTCAAAGCCCACCATCACGTCATCATAGTTGTCGAGCAACGTCGACAACGCCTTGATGGCCGAGCTGTCGCTGAAACGTCCCATGAAGGAGATGAGTGACAGCAGTTTGTCGGCGTCAAAGGTGAGATGCAGCTTCTTCTTGCCGTCGCGGCGCAGTTTTGCGTTCAAGGGAAGGCCATGCCACTTGATTGAAATGGTCTCCAAATCGGGGTTGTAGTTGTATGAGCCTTTCAACGTCTTCCCCATCACACCGATGGCGCAAGTGCCGTCAGGATTGAAGCTGAACTCGGGACGCACGCGGTCCAGGCCAACCTTCTTGTAAGCCTTCTTGAGTTTCTTCTTGAGCTTGCTCTTGGCCAAAGGCTTGGCAATGCCGGCAAGCACGTTCTTGCCGCTCACACCCACGCTGGGGCCGTTATACTTCCATGTGCCGCTGATGGCGCGGTTCACCATCCACGTCTCGTTGATGATGTCATTGTCGCTGACAGTGAATACCTCGTTGGGGTTCAAGTCACGTGACGCGTTGTGCCGTGCCGAGCTGCAGCTGGTGCCAGCGGTCAGCATCAAGGCCGACAACACGCAAAGAATGGAGATTAATCGTTTCATTTCAAACATAGTTTTGCGCAAAGTTAATGCAAAAACCACAAAAAACGGGCTAAAAACTCAAATTGAAACAAAAAAAGTAGTAATTTTGCACGTTTTAACGAGAATATTTTTACTGACAATCTAATAAACAGCATATTATGGTAGTAGGTTTTGGTGGCCGCAAGATAATCATGGAGAATAACGACACATCCTATTATGGTCGCATTCTCATCAAAGCATTAGCCACATATTATCCCGACAACTATTACATCATCTACTCACCCGAGAATGAGTCGAACAAGCGATTGACCGCCTTGTTCAACGAGGACAGTGTGCGCGTGAAATTCCCTCGCAACCACATCCACAACAAGAACAGCTGGTACACTCGCAACGGCATCGTCAGGTCGGCCAAGGGTCATGGCGTGAACGCTTTTCACGGCATCGATGACGGCCTGGCATCAGGTTTCAACGGCAGCAACTTCCCCACGGTGTTCACCATGACCGACCCGCTCTACAAGTGCGCTAACGGCTGGATCGAACGCATGAAGATGCAACGTCGCGCCCGCAAGGCCTGCAAGTTCGCCAAGCGCGTCATCGCCCTCAACGAGCCCGACCGTCAAACCATCATCAACCATTACCACGTCAATCCCGACTTTGTCGAGGTGGTTCACCCCTGTTTCTATCAGGGTTGCGACGATGCAGTCCCCGAGAACATGTACGATATCTTGCGCAGCAAGTATCACTTGCCCGAGAAGTTCGTCCTTTACAAGGGACGCATGAACGATGATGACAACCTCAAGGAAGCCATGCAACTTGTCCATGAGTTGCGCGACCGCAAGATTTCCATCGTCCTGCTGGGATACCGCACCGACCACTTTGACCACGTCATCAAGGAACAGGCCCACGACCTGCACATCTTCCACCGTTTCAAACAGGTGGACAAGGTGCATCATGCCGACCTCACCGCAGTGGTCAAGATGGCTCAGGCTGTCATCATCCCCAACACCGACCGCATCCGCGACAACTACAAGCTCATCAATGCCCAGCGCACCGGTGCCATCGTCATCTGCAAGGACTCGGCAAAAGCCCGTGAGTTCGGTGGCGAGGGAGCCCTCTATTACAACAACTTCAGCGAGGGAGCTGAACTGCTGAGCGATGTTCTTGAAGACGAGAACAGGAAAGCCGCCTTGCTGCAGGCAGCACGCGACAACAGCGAGCGTTTCACCAGCCAGGTGCTTGCCGACCACATGATTCACATCTATCGCTCAATCCTCACCCACCGTCGCCTGTATATCGAATAAAGAAAAGACAACTCAGATAGCAAGAAAACACCGTCTCTGAGAGGCGGTGTTTTTGTCTTGTATGTGCCTTCTATCAGCGGCGATCTGTACCCCAAAGGAGCTTCTGACGCAGCGTGCTGGCAAAATTGTTGTCCAGGGTCTGCACCACGCGTGCGCAATAGGGCGCGCGGCTGATGGTCAACGTCGAACCCGTCGGACACAACGACACCTCGCCGTCAAGGCTCACCTCATAGTGCGTCGCCCGCGTGTGGGTGCGCACCACTATCTCGCTGTCGTCACGCACCACCAGCGGCCGCATCGTCAACGAGTGCGGCGATATGGGCGACAGCACCAGGCACGACGTCGTGGGTTCCAGGATGGGACCGCCCACGCTCATGTTATAGGCCGTTGAGCCCGTCGGCGTGCTGATGATCAGACCGTCACCGCGATAGGTGGTGAGTTCGTGGCTGCGCAGCCGTGTTTCCATGTCAAGCATCGACGAGGTCTCATGTCGCAGGATAGCCACCTCGTTAAGGGCCCACGGATGCGAAATCTCGACAGCGTCGCATGCCACCTGCAGCATCGTGCGTTCCTCGATGCGGTAATTCCCCGCCAGCACATCGTCAATCACGTGAGCGTGCTCGTCAAGGCTGCCTGCCGTCAAGTAGCCCAAGTGACCCACATTCACGCCCAGGATGGGCATCCCCTTGGGCGACACCCACATCGCTGTGGTCAGGAAAGTGCCGTCACCGCCCAGCGACAACGCCATGTCGGCATCGGGCACATGGGCTGCGGCAAACGCCGGCAAGCCTATCTCATGCTCCTGGCTCAAGTACCGCAAGTATTCACGCTCCACGGCCACGTCAAGGCCGCGCTGACGCAGATACTCCAGCAACGTCAATACTCGACCGACATCGCCCTGCTGATAGGTGTTTCCAAAGATGACTAAACGTTTCATGGCAGCAAAGATAATGCAAAATTCTGATTTACTGACACATTCGGCAATGACAACTCAATTTTCATCAATTTATCCACACCCAAGCATCTGAATCATTGTGAGGACAGGGCCGTGATGAGGGCCTTGGCCTTGGCGGGGCCGATGAGGGCTGCGAGTTCGTCGGGGGAAGCCTCGCGGATGCGCTTCAGGGACTTGAAATGGCGCAGCAGCAGGGTGCGTGTCTTGGGGCCGATGCCCGGCACGTCGTCAAGGGCGCTGTGCACCTGACTCTTGCTGCGTTGCTTGCGGTGGAAGGTGATGGCGAAGCGGTGGGCCTCGTCGCGCAGGCGCTGAATGACGCGCAAGGTCTCGCTGTTCTTGTCGATGTACAGGGGCACGCTGTCGCCAGGGAAATAGACCTCGTTGAGCCGCTTGGCGATGCCCACCACGGCGATTTGGCCGTGCAGGCCGATGCCTTCAAGCGCCTCGAGCGCCGCGGTCACCTGACCCTTGCCACCGTCCACGATGAGCAGTTGCGGCAGTTCCTGCCCCTCTTGCACCAGACGGCTGTAGCGACGCGTGACGACCTCGCGCATCGTGGCAAAGTCGTCGGCCCCCTCGACAGTCTTGATGTTGAAGTGGCGATATTCCTTCTTGGAGGGTTTGGCACCGCGGAACACCACGCAGGAAGCGACAGGACTCGCGCCGCTGATGTTGCTGTTGTCAAAGCACTCCACATGGCGCGGCAGCACCGGCAGACGCAGGTCGCGCTGCATGGTGGTCAGCGTGCGCGTGGTGCGCTGCTCGGGGTTGAGCTTCTCCATCATGCGCAGGCGGTCGGTGCGTCGCTGTGTGGCGTTCTTGACAGCGATATCAAGCAGTTTTTTCTTGTCTCCGCGCTGGGGAATGGCGAACGTGAGACCGGCAAACTCCACATCGGGCAGGACGTTGACCACGGCCTCGGTGACGCGGTCGGCACGGTAGGTGTCGGCAAAGCGCTGGCGCACCTCGGCAACCGCCATCGACATGATCTCGGCATCGTCCTCATCGTGAGTGGACAGGCGATACTCCAGTGTGATGGACTGCACCACTGCCCCACCCCGCATGTGCATGAAGCTCACCCAGGCGGCATCATCGTCGCGCAGCAGCCCGAACACGTCGATGTTGTGGACTGTGGGGCTGACGATGACCGAGCGACGGCGCACGTGTTCCAGCAGCTTGTAACGGCGCTTGAGCACCTCGGCCTCCTCAAAACGCAGTTCGCTGGCAAGCTGCTGCATCTGCGCCATGAGCAAGTCCATGAGCTGGTGGGTGTCGCCATTCAGAATCTGGCGGATTTCGCTGATGTAAGTGCCGTATTGCTCGGGCGAAACCAAGCCCTGGCAGCAGCCCTCGCAGCGGTGGATGTGGTATTGCAGGCACAGGCGGTGCTTGCCCGCCTCGACCGTTTCACGTGAAACACTCAAGCGGCAAGTGCGCAGCGGATAGATCTGGCGGATGGTGTCAATGAGCACCTTGGCCACCTCGGCGCGCGGGTAAGGACCGTAGTAGCGGTCCCCCTTGGCGCGCTGCTCGCGGGTGATATACACACGCGGGTACAAGTCTCCCGAGATGCATATCCACGGGTAGCTCTTGTCGTCCTTTAGCAGCACGTTGTAGCGCGGCTGATACTCCTTGATGAGGGCGTTCTCGAGGTCGAGGGCTTCCTCCTCGGTGTTGACGACGGTGTACTCCAGGTCGGCGATGTTGCGCACCAGCATGGTGGTGCGCAGCGACGCATGCTCACGGTTGAAGTAGGAATTGACACGGCGCTTCAGGTTCTTGGCCTTGCCCACATAGATGATGACGCCCTCGCGGTTGCGATAGCGGTACACGCCCGGATCCTCGGGGAGCAGCGACAGCTTGAGCTTGAGGTCGTCGGTCATCGCGCGTTCATTCAATAGAAGCTGGAGAGGGATTACCTACTCCTTCTAGAAGGTGAACAACGAGGTGATTTCCACGTCTTCGGGGAACACGTCACGTCCGTGCAGGTCGGCCAAATCGCAGATGAAGTTGATGTAAACCTTCTTGGGATTCATCGATTTCACCAACTCATAGGCAGCCAGCATCGTGCCGCCAGTGGCCAGCAGGTCATCATGAAGGACAACAACGTCATCGGGGGTGATGGCGTCGCGGTGAATCTCGATGGTGTCGGTGCCGTATTCCTTGGTATAGGACTTCTGGATGACCTCGGCGGGCAGCTTGCCCGGCTTGCGCAAGGGAACGAAGCCTGCATTCAGCTGGGTGGCGAGGATGGCACCGCCAATAAAGCCGCGGGCTTCGATGCCCACCACCTTGGTAACGCCTTTGTCACGGTACAGATCGGTCATGGCTTGAACCATCACCTGCAAAGCCTCGGGATCCTTGAAGGCCGTGGTCAGGTCCTTGAACTGGATGCCCTTAACGGGGAAATCGGGGATGTTGCGCACAATGCGCTTCACTTCCTTTAATTGTTTGTTATCCATTGTAAATCAATATATTAGATGATTGTTGTTTCACGTGGAACAATATTATCGGCCCAGCAACACGAGCAGGATGTTGATGTCGCTGGGTGACACACCCGGAATGCGGGAAGCCTGTCCAACCGTCTCGGGGTCGATGGCTTGCAACTTCTGGCGAGCCTCGGTGGAGATTTGGCGAATTTGCGAGTAGTCAAACTTGCCCTTCAAGGTCACGTTGTCGAGACGAGAAACGCGCTCGGCAATGAGGGTCTCACGCTCGATGTAGCCGCTGTACTTGATGGCAATCTCGGCTGCCTCCACAATCTCGTCGCGACGTGCAGCCTCAAGTTCCTCGACGCGGGCAGCAACCTCGGGCAAACGCGGAGCAAGCATTGACAGGTTGAGCTGCGGACGCAGCAAGAGGTCATGCAGACGCTGACCTTGAGTGAGCGGTTGCATACCCAACTCCTCAAACAAGGGATTGATGGCAGCAGCCTTGACGGTGAACTCGCGGGTGAAGGCGTTGAGACGCTCAATCTGGTCACGCTTGGACATCATGAGATCATAGCGCTCGCGTGTGGCGAGGCCCAACTGGTAGCCTTTCTCGGTGAGACGCATGTCGGCATCGTCCTGACGCAACAGGATGCGGTGCTCGGCACGCGAGGTGAACATGCGATAGGGCTCGTCCACGCCACAGGTCACCAGGTCGTCGATGAGCACACCGATGTAGGCCTCGTTGCGACCCAGGGTGAACGGCTCAAGTTCGTGAACACAGTTATGGGCGTTGATACCTGCAACCAGACCCTGCCCTGCTGCCTCCTCATAGCCCGTAGTACCGTTCACCTGACCAGCAAGGAACAGGTTTTTCACCAGTTTGGACTCCAAGGTGTGATAGAGTTGGGTGGGGTCAAAGAAGTCATATTCGATGGCGTAACCCGGTCGCAAAGCATGGACATCACGCAAGGCGGGAATGTGTCGCAACGCAGCCAACTGAACCTCCCAAGGCAGCGACGAGGAGAAGCCGTTCAGATACATCTCATGGGTCGCTGCACCCTCGGGCTCGATGAATAGCTGATGAGAATTTTTGTCAGCAAAGGTGACGATTTTCGTCTCGATGCTGGGGCAGTAGCGAGGACCGATGCTGGTAATCTGTCCATTGTAGAGCGGAGATTGCGGCAGTCCTTCACGCAACACGTCATGCACCTGCTCGTTGGTGTGCACAATCCAGCAGGGTCGTTGGGGCAGCGATGAAGCAATGCCTGGCATGAACGAGAAGTGATGGAAATCCTGCTCACCGTCCTGCCTGATGCACTGCGAAAAGTCGATGGTGCGCTCGTCAAGACGCGGCGGTGTGCCGGTCTTCATGCGACCGACAGTGAAGCCCAACGATGCCAACTGCTCGGTGATGCCGTGCGAAGCGGGTTCACTCACGCGACCGCCCGGTGTTTTCACCGTCCCCACATGCATCAATCCGTTGAGGAAAGTGCCTGCTGTGAGCACGACAGCGCGTGCCGTGAAAGTTTGGCCCAAGAGTGTTTTCACACCCTTCACTACCCCACCCTCGATGATGAATTCATTGACCGAATCCTGCCACATGAACAGATTGGGCGTGTTCTCAAGCACCGCACGCCACTCAAGGATGAACTGCTGGCGGTCACTTTGCGAACGGGGGCTCCACATGGCGGGTCCCTTGCTGCGGTTGAGCATGCGGAACTGGATGCTGCTGCGGTCGGTGACGATACCCATCTGACCGCCCAAAGCGTCAATTTCGCGCACTATCTGACCCTTGGCAATGCCGCCGACAGCAGGATTACAGCTCATCTGAGCAATCTTGTTCGTGTCGATGGTGATGAGCAGGGTGTGCGACCCCAGACGCGCAGCCGCATGAGCAGCCTCGCAACCGGCATGGCCGGCACCCACTACTATCACATCATAGTCTGATCTCATTTCTGGATTGCGTTAGTCGGCAAGATAGCCAGCGCAGCGTTCTCATGTGCTTCCATGATCTCGCGCTCGCCAGGACCCTTGTCATTGATGCCGCACAGGTGCAGCACGCCGTGAATGATGACGCGCATCAGTTCTGACTCATACTCCACGCCCAGTCCCTCGGCATTGGTGCGCACCGTGTCGAGCGAAATCACCATGTCGCCGGCGATGCGACGTGCATTGGAGTAGTCAAAGGTGATGATGTCGGTATAGTAATCATGACCCAGGAAGTCGCGGTTGGTCTTGAGGATGTACTCATCGTCACAGAAGACGTAGGTCAATCGCCCTACCCGCTTCCCGAGGTTCTGTGCAACACGGTCAATCCAGTCGCGCACCACAGCCTCGTTGAGCCGCGGAAGCGTGACATTACCCTGCACCATATAGTTCACCTCAATCATTCTTATCATGTCTTGAAAACGGGAGGCAAAGATAACACTATTATTTGAGAAATCATAACAATCGGGGAAGAATTGAGCAGCAAGCAGGCTTGATTCGGGCAAATTCAGCGCTGCGGACCTCTTTCCCGTCCAAGACTCCCCTACCCGATTTTTCTGAGATTTCAGCAAAAAACGCTAAATGCGCTGAAATTCAGCCCAAAACCCCATTTTAACCCCGCGAGAATCAAAAATTAGCCCTAGCTCGGACAACCGCACGCGTATTTTTTACGGATTTTGGCATAATTTTTGCACATCTGAAAGAAAATGTTTACCTTTGAGGAAATCTTAGCGGAGCCGTCCCGCATCAGGTGTAAAGAGAATATTTTTGCTGACGGATGTAGTTTTTGGGCACGGTGTTGCGTCAAACTGATGTATCGAGAAGAGAATAATTAAACATTATAAAAATTAACAGCTATGACTGAGTTTTTCACATCTAACCTCTGGCTCATTTGGGTAATCATTTCCATCGTGTGCCTCATTCTAGAATTATCATCTGGTGATTTCTTCATCCTTTGCTTTGCCATCGGTGCCGCCTTCAGCGCCATTATCGCCGGTTGTGGAGCAAATCTGACGTGGCAAATCATCATGTTTGCTGTGGTCTCGGCCTTGAGTCTGCTGCTTGTACGGCCGGCTCTCATCAAGAAATTGCACAAACCCACCAAGGAACGTCTGAGCAACGCCGAGGCAGTGATCGGGCGTGAAGGCCGCGTGACCGAGAACATCGAAGCCAACGGCTATGGCCGCGTCGCCATCGACGGTGACGACTGGAAAGCACGCAGCACCGGCGGCATCGCTATTGCCGAAGGCACCCGTGTGCGCGTCATCAAGATGGACAGCATCATTCTCACCGTGGAACCTGTGGAATGATTGCTCATCAAACATCAGAACACTTATCACTAACTAATAACTATAACACTATGACAGCATTATCAATTTTTCTCATTGTCGTTATTCTGCTGGCACTCATCCTGGTGAAGAACAGCCTTGTGATCATCCCGCAAAGCGAGACCAAAATCATCGAGCGCCTGGGTAAATACTACGCCACACTCAAGCCTGGCATCAACATCATCATCCCGTTCATCGACCGCGCCAAGAGCATCGTCGCCTATGAGCACGGACGTTATCGCACCACCTCGGTGATCGACCTGCGTGAGCAAGTCTATGACTTTGACAAGCAGAACGTGATTACCAAGGATAATGTAATGACCCAGATCAACGCATTGCTCTATTTCCAGATCATGGACCCTTTCAAGGCAGTGTATGAAATCAACAACCTGCCCAACGCTATCGAGAAGCTCACGCAGACCACCTTGCGTAACATCATTGGTGAGTTGGAGCTGGACCAGACACTCACCTCGCGCGACACCATCAACTCCAAACTGCGCGCCGTGCTGGACGATGCCACCAACAAGTGGGGTATCAAAGTGAACCGCGTTGAGTTACAGGACATTCAGCCGCCGCAAACCGTGCTGCAGGCTATGGAAAAACAGATGCAAGCCGAGCGTAACAAACGCGCTACCATCTTGACCAGCGAGGGTCAGAAGCAGGCTGCCATCCTCCAGTCCGAGGGTCAGAAGACCGCACGCATCAACCAGGCCGAGGCCGACAAGCAGACCGAGATTCTGCGCGCCGAAGGTGAAGCTCAGGCACGCATCCGCAAAGCCGAGGCCGAGGCTATCGCCATCGACAAAATCACCCAGGCAGTGGGGCAGAGCACCAATCCCGCCAACTATCTGCTGGCCCAGAAGTACATCCAGATGCTTGACACCGTGGCCAGCGGCGACAAGACCAAGACGGTTTACTTGCCCTATGAGGCAACCAATCTGCTGGGATCCATCGGCGGCATCAAGGAACTGTTCTCGGGCGACGACAAGAAGGCCGAGTGATCCGAATGACAGAGTAGGGGAGAGCACATCCACTGCTTCTACCCACACAACAAGGCACAGCGAGGCATCAGTCTCGCCGTGCCGTTTTTATTTACAAAGGGTGGGATAGGGGAGTGATTGAACGATTTTTAAGGCTTTGCAAGCGCTAAAACAAAAAAATTGAGTATCTTCGTGCCTCGATTGGATATGCTCCAAGACGAACAAGACTTAAAAGACGATGATCAACGTTTTCCATATCGTTTCCAACAAACATTGGACGGGAGCCGAGCAATACACCTATGACTTGACCGCGCTGTTGCGTCAAGATCAAGATTTCTATGTCGAGGTGGTGTGCCGCAAACATCCCAATGTGCTCAAGCAATTCAGGCGCCTGGAAATCCCTATTTCCATCCTTCCGCTCAAAGGAGTTACCGATATCGACAGCCCGGTGAGGTTTGCGCGACTATTGCGCAAGGGGCACAACATCATCCACGTTCACAGCTTCAGGGACGCCTTCATGGCCGTGATGGCACGACGCATCAGCGAGAACCGCAACACGCGCGTTGTGGTGAGCGTGCATGGCGTTTACAAGCCCAAGCGCAACTACATGTACACCAAGCTGTACAAGTCCATTGACTGCTTTGTGTTCTCGTCACAGATGGCAAGAGATGCCTTTGTGGGGAAAGCTAAGAAACAGTATGCCGACCGCACTGTTGTTATCCGTGACAGCGTGTGTGACAGCCAGTTAGGCACCACAGTACCTAATTTAAGAAACGAGTTGGGTATGGACCCACAACAGGCGCTGATCATTTATCATGGCAAACTGGCCCAAGAAAAAGGACTCGACACGCTCATCGAGGCACTCAAGACAGTTGACAAGGACAAGTATCATCTCGTGGTCATCGGCGAGGGACAGCCTAAATACAAGGCGCTTTTCAAGGGCGCCATCGTCTCGA
>CACZVR010000066.1 GCA_902784675.1 uncultured Bacteroidales bacterium
ATGACCTGCGCTTTATCGGCGCTGTTGCCAACGCGTTCAACTCGTTCCGCCCCAATGACCCGCGCACCGAGTACCTGGTGAACCTGCTGCTTGACGGCCAGCGTCGCCGCCGCGCCATGAATGCTCCCAACGACACCGTGTATGCCGACGTGGCCTCGCTCATCGACATCAAGCTTCAGGACTACACCGGAAAAGAGTACGCCTTGTCCGAGGTTGCCGCCTCGAACCGCATTGTTGTGCTCAGCTTCACCGCCTACACTGCCGAGTTCTCACCGCAACTCAACAGACTGCTCAACGACATTTACAAGCAATATCACAGCCGTGGCCTCGAGATTTACCAGGTGAGTCTTGACCAGGACAACGTGGCATGGCGTCAGGCTGCCAAGAATCTGCCGTGGATTACAGTTTATGACCCGATGAGCATCAATTCCACGAATGTGGGGAACTACAACCTGATGGGCATTCCCACCACATTCATCATTCGCGGCGGTGAGATTGTGGAGCGCATCGAGGATGCCACCCGACTGAAGGCCGCTGTCGCCAAGTACATGTAAGACTGCCGGCATTAACGACAATCAAGAAAATGACTGTTATCGCGTGAAGGATAGCAGTCATTTTTCTATTTGTCTTTTCGTCTAATTGTCTATTGCAAAATCTTGTTCCAGAAGTCAAGGTAGCGCTGGGCAACAATCGAGGCAGCATTGTGCTTCTCGACGAACACGCGGCTGGCTCTTGACATCTGCGGTAACTGGTCACGGTGCTCGACGAGCCATGACAGCTTGTGGTCGATGTCACCCTCGACAAGGGGCGACACGTTAACAATAGGCTTGTTGAAGGTCTCGCCAATGAGATCGTAATACTCGGGTTCGGCACCTGAAACCGCCACAAGGCCTTGTGCCATGGCTATAAGCGCGTTGGTGGCCGGAGTGTAGCTGTAGAGCTGGTCCAGGATGACGTGCGAATTGCGCATGCGTCGTGTATATTCCTCGTAAGGGAGATTTTCCACAACTTCCAACTCGGTGATACCCGGATAGCGGTCATGGACTCGCTTCATGGCTGCCAACAGTCGGTCGGTGCCCTTGATGACATGGCGGTCGCGCTGGATGCCGATGAACAGGCGGACCTTGTCGGGCGGAGTCTCCATGGGATGATATTCGAGCGCCTCAACATCGATGGGAAGCCCTGCATAGGCCACTTTATCGCCCATGAGGGGCTTGTAAGCCGCATAGTACTCATAGAGGCACGCCACAACACCGTCGATGCCTGCGAGAATGTGGTCGCTGTGCTCGCGCATGAAGGGCTGTTTCCAGTTATCCTGCTGCTGCGCGACATACTCGCTGGAGCTGACATAGGGCGAAGGCTCGTCACCCAAGCGGTAATCGCTGTAACGGAAGGTGTGCCCGTCATGGCAGGCGTCATAATAGACCATGTCGGTCGCCAGTGCCGAAAGGACCACATGCCGGTTATTCGCCTTGAGATAGTCGAACACCTTGGCAATGCGATGCGGCTTGAGTCGCAGGAAAATGGGTGATGCGATTTGGACAATGTCATAGCCTTGCATCAACGGCAAGGCCTGTTTGATATCATAAAGGTAACGCAATGAGCCGAGGAAACCAGGGCGTCGCAACAGGTTGATATCGCGGTGTGTATCCATCCACCGTGACCCGTCGGATGCCACTGTGGCCTCATGGCCCATGCGCCTGAGCTGCTGCGCCAGGCAGTTGTGCATATTGCTTGCGTCTCCCGCAAATAGTATCTTCATAGCGGATGCAAAAGTACTTCTTTTTTTGTGATTTGTCAAAAAAGCACTACCTTTACCAGCGAAAATATGGAAGTCACTATCATCATACCCGTCTATAACCGTGCCGACGTTGTGCAAGCGACCCTCGACAGCGTGGTGGCCCAGACTCATCGCCCCTTGCAGTTGGTGCTGGTGGATAACTGCAGCACTGACAACACGTTGCAGGTGCTTGAGACCTTCAGGAAGGAGCATCCCAGCCTCAATGTCGTCATCACCCAAGAGCAACATCACACTGCCGGGGCAGCCCGCAACCGCGGTTTTGAACAGGCCACAGGCGAGTGGGTGCTGTTTTTTGACAGTGACGACCAGATGGAACCCGGACTGGTGGCCTCTTATGTGAAGAAAATCGAGCGCGCCAACAAAAAAGGCAGGGCGCTGGACCTCATCAGCGTGCGTTCAACCCTTGTCTTTCCTGACGGCAGCAAGCGCAAAGCCCCTTTCCACACCACCGACCTGTTCGCACGGCACATCCTGCACGGCCAGCTTGCCACCCAGCGCTATGCGGTGAGGCGTGACTTCTTTGCCTCGACCGACGGATGGAACATCGACCTTCCCGGTTGGAACGATTGGGAACTGGGACTGCGACTGCTGCTTGCCCGCCCCCATGTCACCTATCAGCGCGGCCCGTCGCAGGTCATCATCAACCACAACGGAGCCGATTCCATCACGGGCACCGAGTTTCACAGCCGCAGGGGGCAATGGGAGCACGTCATCGACATCATGATCAATGAGGTGCGCTGCTCACAACTCAAGGCCAAGCACAAATTGCGCTTTGAGCGACTGCTGGAGTACCGTCGCCTGGTGCTTGCCGCCCAGTATGAGCGCGAAGGCTATCCCGAAGACGCCAAACCGCTGTGCCGCGAAGCCTATCAGACGCTGCGCGACAGTTACCGCAACAACCGCCGCTGGCGTTGGCTGGTGGGTCCCGTGACACGCCGCCTGTTCTCACGCATCGCTGCCGGCAAACGCGGCTCGGCCCGCATTGCCCGTCTGTTGTACTAATCACCCACCCTGAAATCCTCGCCCAATTGAACTTTGCAACCCGGTTGCAAGAGTTTTGCACTACCTTTGCCCGCAGAACAACAAAAACAGGACAAAGGAATGTCACACAATCACGATCATCATCATTGCAGTTGCCATGAGGGCAAATGCGAGAACGTGCCACACGAACACGGCGATAGCGAAAGTACAAATTGGGTCAAACCCGTCATTTCACTGGTGATGCTTGTCGCCGGCATCGTGATGACACACGCGGGCGTGACATGGTTCCAGGGATGGATTTGCATCGTGTGGTATGCGCTGGCATGGTTGCTCACGGGGACGGGCGTGCTGCTCGAGGCCATTGAATCGGCCCGCGAGGGAGAAGTGTTCAGCGAGTTCATGCTGATGACAGTGGCCAGCATCGGCGCCTTTGCCATCGGGGAGTATCCCGAGGCGGTGGCTGTGATGGCGCTGTATTGCATCGGCGAGGCCCTGCAAGACCACGCTGTGGAACGTGCCCGCGGCAACATCAAGTCGCTCATCGCTTTCCGCCCCGACCATGCCGTCGTCGTTAACGGCAGTGAGCGCGTGACGGTTGATCCCGCACAAGTCAAGGTGGGTGACACCATTGAGGTGAAAGCGGGCGAACGCGTGCCCATCGACGGCCATCTGCTGGACAAAGTAGCGACATTCGACACCGCAGCGCTCACCGGCGAGAGTGTGCCTCGCGTCATCGAGGCCCATGGAGAAGTGCTTGCCGGAATGATTTCCAACGAGGGCACCGTCCACATCAAGGCCTCACGTCCAGCCAGCGAGAGCGCCATGTCGCGCATCCTGGCTATTGTCGAGGACGCCAACGAACACAAAGCGCCGTCCGAACTGTTCATCCGTCGTTTTGCGCGCATCTACACCCCCATTGTCGTGGGATTGGCATTGCTGGTCGTTGTGCTGCCCTGGCTTTACTCATTGGCAGTGCCGACGGCCGACTACCACTTCACCCAATGGCTGCACCGCGCACTCATCTTCCTGGTCATCTCGTGCCCCTGCGCCCTGGTCATCAGCATTCCGTTGAGCTATTATGCCGGCATCGGTGCCGCTTCCCGGCAAGGCATCCTCTTCAAGGGCGGGAACTATCTTGACGCCATCGCCGGGGTTGACACGGTGGCATTTGACAAAACAGGCACCTTGACGACGGGGCAATTTGGCGTGAGCGAGGTGCAGGGCCTCACCCCCGAACAGGTTGCCATTGTCGCAGCCATCGAGCAACACAGCCCCCACCCCATCGCCAAGGCCATCGTCGCGCATTGCCAGCCGGCGGTCGTTGATGTGACCGACATGAAAAACATTGCGGGCTACGGGATGAGCGCCATGGTCAACGGTGAGCAATGGCTGGTGGGCACAACGCGCCTGCTGGCACTAGAGGGCGTGACTTTTCCCGACAGGCTCAACGCCACTGTGGGGACACTGGTCGCCGTCGCCATTGCGGGGCAATATGCAGGACTGCTGCTGTTGCGCGACGAGCCCAAGGAGGATGCCGCAGCCGCCATTACCGCACTGCATCGGCAAGACATCCTGACGGTGCTGCTGTCGGGAGACAAGCAAGCGCTGGTGCAGGACATGGCCAATCGCCTGGGCATGGGAGAAGGTCACGGCGACCTACTGCCTCAAGACAAGGCCGAGCATATCCAGCAACTGAAAGCCAAGGACGGGAAACAAGTGGCCTTTGTGGGCGACGGCATGAACGATGCGCCTGTGCTCGCGACGAGCGATGTGGGTATCGCCATGGGAGCCCTGGGCAGTGACATGGCCATCGAGACCGCCGATGTGGTCATCCAGACCGACCAACCATCGCGCGTGGCCGACGCCATCACACTGGGTCGCCGCACACGTCGCATCGTCAAGCAGAACATCACATTTGCCATCGGGGTCAAGGTGCTGGTCATGGCGCTGGGCGTGGCAGGCGTGGCCAACCTGTGGGAAGCCGTGGGTGCCGACGTGGGAGCCGCCCTGCTGTGTGTGCTCAACGCTCTGCGCCTCATGCGCTCGCGTTAAGCCTAGATGACAACACATAAAAAAATCACCCGCTTCATCGCAATGACGAGGCGGGTGTTTTTATCGTTGAACGTGAATTATCAGTTCTTCTTCAAGTCAACCTTGCCGGGAGTGGCGGGTTTCTCGGTGCTCAAACCGGTTGCCGTGGTGGCAGCGGGCTTTGCGGGAGCAGCCTCGGGTTTAACGGGAGCTGCAGTGCTCTTGCCGCCCACCTTGTTGTAGCGCTTGTTCAAGCCTTCGATTACCTCCTTGGTCACGTCATACTTCTCGTCAATGTACAGCGTGGCGCTCTTGCGCAATACCATGTCAAAGCCTTTCTTCTTGGCATACTCCTTCATGAAGTTGTCGATGGAGTCGAGCAGCTGAATCTGGCTCTGGTTGAGCTCGTTGGCGATGCTTTCCTGCAAACCTGAGAGGTAATTCTCGGCATCGGCCTGCATCTTCTGCAACTTGGCCTGGTCGGCGTTGAAAGCCTCCTCGGTGAGATATTGGTTGTTCTGGTATTTCTGCTGCATGGCATTACCAAACTTGTTGATCTCGTTGCCGCGCTGCTTTTGTGCTGCGTCATACTGGTTCTGACGGCGCAGCATGGCCTCGTTGATGTCCTTGGCCAGGTTATAGTTGGCCATGATGGAGTCCTCGTCGATATAACGAATCTTCAGGTTCTCGACAGCGGTGCCGTTGGCAGCCTTGGGAGCCTCGGCGGGTTTATCGTTACATGAGGTAGCAGCCATCAGCATGATAGCGGCAAACACAGCAAGTTTAGTGTAGTTTTTAATAAAGTTCATTTCAAACGTTGTTTTTGACTTTTTCTTTTATTGTTATTTGTTCTTGTTTATTCGAAGAATTCTTTGTCCTTGGCACAGGTGATGCCACGCTTGCGCATCTCGGGATTGTCGTGGATGTGGGTGTTGGGGAAACGCCCTCCTTTCACGAAGAAAATCTTCACGCCCAGCAGCACCACCGCCAGTCCCACAATCGCCAATGTCAATAGTAACGTAGCCATCATCTGCGTTTTTGTGCAAAAAGACCTGCAAATTTAGTGATACTTTGCGAGTTGGGGCACGAATTTTCGCAAATATTTTATTCCAAATGCCACCAGTTGGCCACGATTTAACAAAAATTCAGAGCGCTAAAGATTAACTAACACTTCCACTCCACCGCTGAAGCAGCCCAAAGGGAAAAATGACTAACTTAGCAGTCCTGCCTGTTGCGTTGACAACGCAACATAGAGGCCGCCTGTTCACCAACAACAGCATCACTATTCCCTAAATAAAGTCTTGTCTGTTCATCTATTCGTCTAAACACTTGCAAACGAGGGAGAAAAGGGAGGTTTTCATCATGTTCTTCCTCCTGTCAACTAATGCTCATCTTTTCGTCTATTCGTCTACTTTATTATATATAAATAGACAAATAGATGAATAGATGGGTTGTGTCATCGCAAGTTTTGACACAATCCTATTCTAACTATATATATTCTCTCTTCAATATTTATCTGCTCATCTACTCGTCCATTCGTCCAGATGGGCAAGAACAGGAATGTTCCCTGACCTTCTGATTTCTCTCGCTCTCACACCCGCATAGACAGATAGACGAAGAGACGGAAAAAACTGTTTTTGAAGAAATATTGCTTTTTGACATGGCGGATGGGAATGTGGCGGTTGTAACTTTGCAACGCACTTCAGGCTTTAGGTGTTAGGTGTTAGGTGTAGGGGCATCCGCCAGCTAAAGCCTAAAGACTAAAGACTAAAACGTCTGATGACTGAAATAACTTTATTAACTTAATAACTGTCTAATATTATGATTGACCACGATTCATTTTTTGAAGAAATCAGGCTGCAAGCTCATCGCCCACCCGAGGAGCTGATTCCTGACGAGTTCAATGAACTCAAAAAGAAATTTATCATTGACCGCAATGTCGAGTATCCCGACCCCGAGTACCTGATAGAGATTGGCGGTGTTCCCACGATGCCCAAGGGCAACTTGGTGGCCTTGAGCGCCAAGTGGA
Source organism: uncultured Bacteroidales bacterium (assembly GCA_902784675.1). Classification (GTDB taxonomy): domain Bacteria; phylum Bacteroidota; class Bacteroidia; order Bacteroidales; family Muribaculaceae; genus Sodaliphilus. The sequence goes on from CACZVR010000066.1 coordinate 6,843, forward strand.
AGAACGGAAAGACCTTCTTTTGCGACATTTTGGCTGCCATCTTCCTGGGCAGTGATCAATTTGCCAACTGCCGCAGTTTGAAGGAAACGGGACGAGTCCTTTTTTGTGATACCGAGCAGGCCAGGAGCGACACGGCCCGCATCCACCGAATCATCGAGGCAATGATACCTGAAAATCGCTATGACGACAAAGAGGTGCACTGTCTGCGCGAAGCGGACATCAGTGAAGACATGGAACAGAATGGTGGCATCTCACGTTTTGATTTCATCAAGTGTTGCATCGAGCATGACCATCCCGATTTGGTCATCATCGACGGCATCGCCGACCTGATCTACAACTACAACGATGTGATAGAGTCGCAGGAGGTGGTCAACAAACTGGCTGCCATTGCCAACAAGCACAACTGCTGCATCGTGGTGGTCATGCACCAGAACAAGGGCCAAAAGGATAAGAACATGAAGGGTCACTTGGGCACGATGCTGTTCCAGAAGTGCAGCGATGTGTTCAACGTGGAGAAGTGCGGCAGCGTGTTTGTCGCCAGCCATGCCGTGAGCCGTCACCGCAACTGCGAGGACATCGCCTTCAAACTCGATGCCAACGCCGTGCCCATGGATGCCGCAGCCGACCGTCAGCTGCAAGTGGAACTCAATCGCCAGCAAGCCGAGAGCAAGCTACGGGAAATGTTGGCTTGCGCAGTCCCCGAGGACGGTACTCCTGTCAAGCGCAGTGAGGCCGCCGAGCGCCTTGTCAGATAGACGAATAGATGAATCGACATTTTGTGGATTAGTCCAGGATGCGGGGCTCGGGAATTTCCTGGCCGCGGCAGTAGCGGACGGCAATATGGCGGTCGTCGCCCACGTAGATGAAGCGTTCAAGGCGCTGAATCAGCGAGTAGTTATCGTGGTTGAGGTCGCTGTCGTCGATAACGAGGGCATCGAACTCGTAGCCCGGCTCAAAGCTGCCGACGCGCCCGAAGAAGCTGCCCGCCGACTTGGTGGCAATCCAGAAGGCCTCGGAGAGCGAGAGGAAGCGATCGTTCTTGTACTTCTGGTTGTAAAGTTTGCTCTCCTGAATGGCATAGACCATCACACGCATGATGCTCATGTCATGGCCTCCGCTGATGTCGCTGCCCAAACCCACCTTGATGCCCTTGTCGAGGAAGGCGCGGATGGGCGCGATACCGGTTATCAGGTTGATGTTCGATGTGGGGCAATGTGCCACCATCACGTTGCGACGGCTCATCAGTTCCAGTTCTTCGCCTTGAGAGAAGACGCAGTGTGCCATGATGGTGGGTGTCTGCCCGAACAGGCCATAGCGGTCGTAGGCGTCGCCATAGAAGCGGCTCTCGGGCTCCAACTCACGCACCAAGGCGATTTCGCCCAGGTTCTCGGACAAGTGCGACTGCACGGGCACCTGGTACTTTTGCGCCTGTTCGCCGCAAGCCCGCAGCATGGCCGATGAGCACGAGGGAATGAAACGTGGCGTGAGGATGGGCCGGACGAGACCGTCGGGGTCGTTCCACTGGGCGATGAGCGCCTCGTTTGCGGTCACGGCTTCATCGACAGTCTCAAGCAGGGCATCGATGGAGTTGCGGTCCATATTGACCTTGCCGACCAATGCGCCCATGCCTGCCTCGCGGAACAGTTCCATGAGCAGGCGCGTGCTCTCGAGATGGGTGGTGGCGAAGGTAGCGGTGCGCATCGTGCCATAGCGCCACAGGTCATGCACAAAGCGGCTGTACATGCGCCTTGCGTAGCGCGTGTCGCGGTACTTCGCCTCCTCGGGGAAGGTGTAGTTGTTGAGCCACTCCAGCAGTTCCACGTCCATGGAGATGCCCTGATTGCGGTACTGCCCCGCATGCACATGCATATCGTTCATAGCTGGAATGAGCAGACAGTCACCGTAGTCAATCACCTCTTCGGGCTGCTGGCCAAAAGCGTCGGCACTACTGGCCACGTCCACAACGCGCCCGTTCTCGACGCCCACATAGCCATGTTCCACGACCTCAAACCGGTCCTTCTCACGAGTAAATATGATGTTAGCCTTGTATAGTTTCATAATTTATAGTGAATCTTGATCTATGAAAATTTGCCGGGTGCAAAGATAGTCTTTTTTTTTGCAATGATATAGTTGTTGGCCCAAATCCTGCGGGGCTAATGCTAATTGCACGAAATATTAAAATTATTTCGTGCAATTAGCTTACTTAGCGAAATTCGCATTAAGAAACATACAGGGTCAACTCCTATATCGTTCCTTTTTTTTATTCATCTATGGTTTTTTATTGACAATTGGGTGGTGTTTCAAGAAAAAGTTGTAAATTAGCGGTGGCAAACCAAATGCTATGACAACAATTTCATTAACCACTTAATAACTAACAATTTAACCATTATTTTACAATGCAAGTAAAAGATCTGAATCCGCAGGCAGTGTGGTCTATCTTTGACGAGATCACCAAGGTGCCCCGCCCCAGTGGCAATGAGGAAGGCAAGTTAGACAAGATCCGCGCATGGCTCGTGGATTTCGCCAAGAAGCACAATCTGGAGTACAAGATTGACAAGACCGGCAACGTGGCCATCTTCAGGCCCGCCGCTCCCGGTTACGAGAAGTGCAAGGGCATCGTGCTGCAAGGTCACATGGATATGGTCGCCGAGAAAGGTCCCGGTTCGACCCACAACTTTGACACCGACCCCATCGAGACCATCATTGATGGCGACTGGGTGCGTGCCAACAACACCACGCTGGGTGCCGACGACGGTATGGGCCTCGCCCTTGCCCTCGCTGCCATCACCGAGCCGACACTGCAATGCGGTCCCCTGGAGGCGCTTGCCACCGTTGACGAGGAAACCGGTCTGACCGGTGCCAGCAACATCGAGGCCGACATGCTCGTGGGCGACTACCTGCTCAACCTCGACGAGGAGGAAGACGCTACCATCACCATGGGTTGCGCCGGTGGTCTGGTGAGCATCTTCAAGTTCAACTACAAGCCCGAGGCTGCTCCCAAAGACCGCACCTACTTTGAGATCAAGTTTGAACACTTCCACGGTGGTCACAGCGGTGCCGACATCCACCTGGGCTTCGCCACCACGACCAAGCTGAGCAGCCGTCTGCTGTGGAACATCGGTGAGGAAATGGACTATGTGCTGGCCAAGATTGATGCAGGCAACCTGCACAACGCCATCGCACACGCCGCTACCCTGGTTATCGGTATCAAGCCCGAGGACAAGGAGAAACTGAGTGTGGTGCTCAACACCTTCATCGCCGAGGTGAAAAACGAGTACAAGCGCACCGAGCCCAAGATGGAGATCACCTGCCAGAGCGTTGACGCTCCCGAGACCATTATCGACACCGACACCGCCCGCCGCGTTGTCAATGCCGTTTATGCGGCTCCTCACGGCATCGCCGCCATGAGCATGGAGGTTCCGGGCCTGGTAGAGACCTCGACCAACCTTGCCAGCGTGAAGATGCGCGAGGGCAACCAAATCGTTGTGGAGATGTTCCACCGTTCGTCGCTCGAGAGCGGCAAGTATGACCTGACCCACAAGTGCGAGACCGTCTTCCGCATGGCAGGTGCCGACGAAATCATCAGCGAGGGCGGCTACCAGGGATGGGAACCCATCAGTGACAGCCATCTGCTGACCGTTGCCACCGAGCAGTGGGAGAAACTCTTCGGTGTTCGTCCCAATGTTCGCGCTATCCACGCCGGTCTGGAGTGCGGCCTGTTCCTGAAGGTGCGCCCCGACATGGAGATGATCAGCTTCGGTCCCACACTACAAGATGTACACTCGCCCGCCGAGCGTTGCCACATCCCCGCTGTGGAGAAGGCCTGGAAGCAAGTGCAAGCCGTCATCAAGGCCCTTGCCGAGGAGAGCAAGTAATTCATTTAAGTTTCTAGTCCTTAGTCCCTGGTTTCTAGTTGGCATCCGCAAACAAAGACTAACTACTAAGGACTAGGGACTAGAGACTAATAACTAAAAAAACAATGGACATCAAAGGTAAAATCATACAGAAACTGGATCCGCAGAGCGGCACCTCCAAGGCTGGTAACGCCTGGAAGAAACAGGAGTATGTGCTGGAGACGATGGACAGTTTTCCCCGCAAGGTGAAGTTTGACTTCTTTGGGGACCGTGCTGACCAGTACCCTCTCGAGGTGGGCGACGTGATCACGTTGAGCTATGACATCGAGAGCCGTGAGTTCAATGGCCGCTGGTACACCGACATCCGCGGTTTCAAGGCAGTGAAAGAGGATCCCGCTGTTGGTGGAGCACCCGCTCCCTACGCTCCCGCTGCCGGCGAGCCCGCGCCCGCCCCTGCTCCTGGAGCCGACGGCATGCAAGCACCGCCTCCTGCCGACACCGCGTTTGACCAGGGCGGCATGGGCGATGACCTGCCCTTCTAAACAAGAAGATTACACTGAATAACACAACCGCTCGGGAGTCAGTCCCGGGCGGTTTGTTTTGGCGTTATCGTGAGGAATAGACAAATAGATGACTAGACGAATGGACTGAAAACGGGATGCGGTGTCAGTTGCCCACGATGAGGCATTTGCCGTCGTGATACTCGAGGGAGAGGACGCCCATGCTGTGGAGGGCGACAACGGTCTGCATCGCGGTTTCCTCGCTAATGTGGGCCAGTTTCATGTAGCCCTCGAGGGTGATGCCGCCGTGGTTGCGCAAGTAGTCGAGCAGCACCTGCTCACGCTCGCTGTAGCTGATGGTCTCGTCAGGGGGACAGTCATCGCCGACGGTTTTCTGCAAGATGCGCTCATGCAGACGGCTGGCCAGCACGTTCTCGTCGGCAACGCGGTAATAGACGTGCCACACGCCATTGTCGTCCTGGGCCTGAACGGGTTTTTCGTCGGCCTCGGCGATATCGGCCTTGACGACCGACTTGCCATTGACATTGAAGACCTTGAACGTCACCTGCTGCTCGGGGCTGCAGTACATCTGTGCCGCGGTCTCGATCATGTAGATCTCCTCCTCGCTGCGCACCCCGGCAATGTTGCCGTTGTCCTTCACGCCGATGAGCAGGTGGCCGCCACTGTTGTTGGCAAAGGCGGCGATGGAGCGGGCAATCTTGCGGGCATCGGTAATCTGGTATTTGAAATCCTGATGCTCGTGCTCGCCCTCAAGAATGAGGTCTTGTATATAATGGCTTTTCTTGGGCTTCATCTTCTATAAAAAAACTACGAATTACGCGAATTTTACAAATTTGGCATCCGCTTTCTCATTATTGCCAATTACTCTAATTGCCGCTATTAAAAACTACAAATTATGCAAATTCGCTGATTATCAATCAGTTGAATCTACACAATTCGCAGTTAAAAGTCAACGGGGGTCGTTCACACCAGGTTCCTGCGGAATGGGGGTGCCGTCGAGCACCGCGCGCAGGTAAGGCTCCAGTTTCTGGGCATACCACCAGAAGCCGATGTCGGTCAAGTGGATGCCATCGACGGTGCCCTCGTTGTTGGGGCCGTAGAGGTCTTTGCAGGTGATATAGTAGAGGTTATCGGGATTGTCGGCTTTCAGCTTCAAGTAGTTCTTGTGATACTCGTTGTTCTTGGCAGGCAAGTATTGGCTGTAGAAAGCGCTGTACTTGGCATAGCTGTACATCTGGCCCTCGACCATGAAGATGGGCACCTCGGGGCGCAACGTGCGCAGGATGTTGACGAAGCCATAGGTCACCGTGTCGCACATGTCCTTGGTGCAATTGGGGATGGGGTCCAAGATGTAGGCAGCCACATCGGGGATAGACGCCATGGCCTGGGCCATGCAGGAATCCATCTTGCCCTCGCCGCTGAATCCCAGATTCACACACTCAACATCCAGATCACGCTGAATGATGCTTGTGGCCACCATGCCGGGGCGGCAGGCACAGCCACCCTGCAAGATGCTGGTGCCGTAGAAGATGAACTTCTTGCCCTCCTTGGGAGAGTCAAGCATGGGCTGCATGATGACCGCAGTGCTGTCAACACCGATTTCAATCCACCGCACACCGTCATAAAGGGGCAGATAGATCATGTACTCATGCATCTTGCCATCGAGACGGTCCACATAGACCTTGCTCTGGATGGAGTCCTGACGGGGACGGATGTCATTGTCGATGCGCACGGGACGGTTGCAGTTCACAAACTGCCAGCACTGGGTGTCCTTGTCCCAGATATAGAGGTCGGTGCCCTTGATGCCAGTGTCGGCCATGTGCATCATGTGCATGTTGGTCAACAAGTTGTAACGCACGGCAATCGCCGTTGAGTTGGTGGCGAAACGGATGGCCTTTCCGCTGGTGCACGAAGCGCGGTCCCACAGTGTGGAGCGCACATTGCCGTAAAACTCCAGAGGGATGCGCGACTTGAGCGTGCGGTCAAACGCCCAGTTGATCAGGCGGTAATGCATCGCGTCCACATAGCGCAGCGTGTCTTTGTCGGTGAAATCCTGGGCACGCGAGGTCACGGGGACCAATGCCACAAACAAGGCTGCAAGAGCCAATACTATTCCTTTCAGTCTCATGATGGTCTGTCGTGAAAAAGGTGAATATTACAACACTTTCAGGAGCTTGATGGCTTCCAATCGACCGCTGTTGAGCAGCGTGGGATAGTGAGCATCGCTGTTGACCACCACCGGGGCATTGAAGCGCTTGAGCATCCCGAAATACTTGAGATTGGGATAGAAACGGTTGCGCTGCAGCCACGCCTTGGTGTTGATTTCGATGACCAGGTGATGGTCCATGATATTCTCGAACAAATCAATGACCAGTTTGTCATACCACGGCTCCTCGTCGATGCCGTCGCGGTACTGGCTGGCGTTAAAACCTATCTTATCCATGTGCCCCACAATGTCAAAACCGCCTTCCTCGACCATCGCCATCATCTGGGAGAAAAAAGTCTTCACCACATACTCAATGTCACTGCCAAAATATTTTGACATGCGGGCTTTGAATGCCGGATATTTGCCATCGATATCCACCATCACGCTGGGATTGTCGATGGCGGGGATGAAATGCACCGACCCTATCGTGTAGTCCAGCGGCAACTGCTTGAAATAGTCGGCTGCCGGTCCGTCGCCCACGCTCACATAATCAATCTCCATCGACGTGTATAGGTTGATGCGGTCGCCATAGGCCTTGCGCAGACGCTCCAACTCGTCAAGGTAAACGGGGACATTCTCGCGCGACATGTTGCAAGGACTTTCCACCGAAATGGGCGAATGAGGAGAGAATCCCAAATGTGTAATCCCTGAAGCAATGGCTTCCACCACAAACTCCTCCATCGTGGCATGGCCGTCACAGAACTGGGTGTGGGTGTGAAGGTTATATAAATCGGTTTCTTGTGTTATCTTCTTAAAGTCAAACATGGCTAAAACAATTTATTGATTTGCTCCATGGGGATGACCGTGATGATGGTCTTCCCGTCGGGCGTGTAATTGGGCTCGGGCAACTTGAGCAAGTCGGCCACCAACACCTCCATCTCCTCCTGCATGAGCGTGCGCCCGACAGGGATGGCGGCCGATTGAGCCAGAGAACTTGCCAGATGCTCCAAAATGCGCTTCTTGACGGGAGCGCCACCGTCATCGACCGATGCGATGATGTTGTTCACCATCGTGGACGCGTCGACACCATCCAACCCAGACGGAATGGCATTGATAGACCAATCGTTGCCGCTGAGGTGGGAAAGGCTGAATCCCAGCTGCTCCATCTCGGGCAAGAGCCCCTCGAGCGTGACGCTTTGGGCAGCACCCAGGTGTAACACCTCGGGAAAAAGGACGGCTTGGGAGGAAAGGTTGCCCGCATGGATGCCGCCGATATAACGGTCAAACAAGATGCGGACATGCGCCCTGTGCTGGTCGATGACCATCAGTCCCGACTTGGCGGGCGAGAGAATATAACGTCCCTTGAGTTGCAGATAAACCGAGTGCAGGTGTCCCAGGGGCAACTGGTTTTCCTGTTCACCAGCAGCCTCGACCACAGGTTGCGGTTCACCGCCATCCTGCTGTTCCAAGCCCTCACGTTTCTTGCGCTCGAAGTTGGCAAACAGCTCGTCCCAGTTGCTCACCGCCGCATTGCCGGCAGATGGGCGCTGATGACGCGCAGGGCCGCTCGAGGCATTTTCCTTGAAAGGGTTATAGGCGGTGTCCACCTCAATCTCGGGATGATGCACCTCGACATGGTTGCTGTAGGCAGGAATGGTCGGGGCATCCTGAGTGTCGAAGTCAATCGAGGGCACCTCGCTGAAACGTCCCAACGTCTCCTTGACGCCAGCGGCAAGAATCTGCCAGATGGGCATCTCGTCCTCGAACTTGATTTCGGTCTTAGTGGGGTGTATGTTCACATCGATAGCTTGCGGATTGACAGTAAAACGCAGGAAATAGTTAGGTTGCTCGCCCTCGGGGATGAGCTGGTCGTAGGCCGTCATCACCGCCTTGTGGAAATAGGGATGACGCATGAAACGCCCGTTGACAAACATGAACTGGAGGGCATTGCGCTTGCGGGCATTCTCGGGTTTGCCCACATAGCCCTGCACCTTCACCAACGTGGTGTCGATGCTCACGGGCAGCAACTGCTGGTCAATGCTGTTGCCCATGAGGGCAGCAATGCGCTGGCGGAAAGAGTCTTTCAGCAGTTTATACATCACCGTGCCGTTGTGGATGAGGGTGAACTCCACCTCGTTATTGATGAGCGCGAGTTTCTCAAACTCCTTGACGATATTGCTCAGTTCCACTTGATTGGACTTGAGGAATTTGCGTCGTGCGGGCACATTAAAGAAGATGTTCTTGATCATGAAGTTGCTGCCCACAGGACACATGTCGGGCTCCTGGCTCTCGCACTGCGACGCGTTGATGAGCAGCCGCGTGCCCAGTTGCTCGTCGTGACGCCTCGTGCGCAGCTCCACCTGCGAGATGGCGGCTATCGAAGCCAATGCCTCGCCACGAAAGCCCATGGTGTGGAGGGTGAACAGGTCATCGGCAGTGCGGATTTTGCTTGTGCTGTGCCGCTCAAAGGCCAGTCGTGCATCGGTCTCGCTCATCCCCACCCCATCATCAATGATCTGGATGAGGGTGCGTCCCGCGTCCTTGAGAATGATTTGCACATGGCTTGCCTGAGCATCAATCGCATTCTCCACCAGTTCCTTAATGACACTGGCGGGGCGTTGAATCACCTCACCGGCAGCAATCTGGTTGGCGACAGAATCGGGCAGAAGTTTTATCACATCACTCATGGCTGTACGGGTGTTTCAGTGGTTATTGCTGACGTGTTTCCAGTTGGTACTGATGGCTTGTTGGCACCGCTGCCCGAGCGCCGGCGCGTGCCGCCCTCGATAGAGCGCATGAGTTCCTTGAGCTCATCGCTGACATCATATATATCATCGGGCGTCTTGGGGCGCAAGGCATCATACCACTTGAACTGCGGCAGATACATGTCGGCCTTTTTGGTCAAATACAGGGGCGAGACCTTGCCCGACACTTCGGGCCACATGGTGATGCGGTCCACCTCCTGCTTGGGTTTGAGGTTCAGGCGCAGATAGCTGGACTCGGCATTGACCATCTTGTTGTAGGTGGAATCTTCCTCCTGCGGGAACATGATGACCTGCACATTGCCGTCCACATCCAGGCGCCGCAATTCCTTATCCTCGAACCATGCTTTCATCTTCTTGCCACTGAGCTGGTCATAATAAATCTCGCCCAAATGCTCGGCCATGAAGCCCCCTGTGGGCAGTGTCGCCCAGTCGGCAGCGCTGTCGTTGAGATGGATATTGATCTCGTCACCGAAAATCTGCCGTTCCAGATTCCACACCACAGCATGGCGGTACATGTTGATGATGGTGTCGGCCTCGCTGAGCTGCAACGAGTCGCAAATGCCCTGCACGTCGCTGCGATAGAAACGCACCTGATTGAAAGCTCGCAGCACTCGCACCGAGTCATTAACCGAATCGTTCACGATGTGGTTGATGAGGGTGCACAGGGTGTCGGCATGCAGGTAGATGGTATCCTTCTGCGAGAACTCGCGGGCACGGGCGCGACGCGTGACATAGCTGTAATGGGCATTGTCATCGTGGTAGCCGTAATCCCCGTCCAGGATGACCTTGTTGCTGGGGTCGGTGATGACCACGTTGCCGCTGGCCTCACCATAGTTGCGGTTGCGGTTGTAATAGACCGTGTCGCCCTGCAACGTTTTGCCGTCCTTAGCAGTGATGAGCGCCCGCTCATACAAAGTCGCATCATCGGCACTCGTATTATACCACCCGTTACTCGTGTTGATGGTGTTGCTGTCACTCACGATGAGGGTCTCGCTGGTAATGCGGGCGATGTGGCTCTGGGTGTTGTAATCCAACAGGTCGGTGAACATCTCGTAACGGTCATTCACAAGATGCACGTCTCGAGAGAACTCGGCTTGCTTGGTATCCAGCTCATAGCGGCCATATTGCGAACTGAGCTCGGTGTTGTTGCGGTTGTCGACGATGGTGCCGCCGTCGAAATAATAGCCCACATTGGAATTGATTTCATAGTCGAGCGCATCGGTCAGCAAGGTGGTGCTGCGGTTCTCGAGGCGCACGTTGCTGCGCAACTCGGCCACGCCCTGGTCACCATAGTAGTGCAACACGTCACTATAGACCCACAAGGTGTCGCCCTGTGTCATGCGCACATGGCCGAACGCATCGAGCGAACTCGTCTCGGCATAGAAGCTCGGCATAGAAGTAGGCACTGTCACAGAACATATACATGTCGCCCCGGCGGAACCTGACATTTCCCTTCAGCACCTGATAGTCGGTGCTGACGGCCTCGTTGGCCTTGAGGATGTCGGCATTCTCAAGAAAGACCTTGTTGGTCTGGTTGCGGTTGGCCTTGGGAATTTGCGGGGTGATGCGCTTCACTGTGGGGCCTTTGGAGCCCTTGCGGGCAGCCTGCGGTGACTGCGGATTGGTGGGCTTGTGCTTGTTGACCTGCTGGGTGGGGCGCGACTTCACCGGGCGGGAAGGATTCTGTGCCCAAACCATGGGCGACATCATCAACGCCATGAGACAACACACTGCGACAAGGTGCCGCCAACGCTTGTTGACGGTCCATTGCCTCATGTTGCTTGAAGCCGGCATTGCAGCAGGAGAAATAAATTAATTATTTGGTTTTTTCTTTCTTGAGCCAGTCGTACCTGAAATCACAATCGCGCCACCCTTCCTCGATATAGACATAGACGCTCTTTTGCTTCTGGATGACCCAATCGTGGATGATTCTCTCCTTCTCGGCAGCCTCGCACATGTCCTTGATGATCATGTAGTCCTCGGCGAGGTCAGCTTTGTGGCCGTCAATGCGCTTAACCAGCTTGACGATAGCCACCTGCTCGCGACGCGTCTTGGGATTGATCATGACAAACGGCTCGCTGATGTCACCAGGTTGCATGTTGGCGACTTTCTTGCCCACCTCGGCGGGCAGGTCGGCCATCTCGAACTGGCTGCTGTGATTCTTCTCGTTGAGCATGTGGCCATTGTTGTTGCGAGAGTCCTTATCCTGGGAGATGAAAAGCGCCATCTCGTCAAAAGTCTTCTTGCTCTGGAGGATGTCGGTGCGCACCGAGTCCAGACGTGACAACGCATCGGTCAAATCCTTGTCGCTCACCTTGGGACGGAGCAGGATGTGACGGGTGTTGATGCGGTCACCGCGTTTCTCGATGAGCTGGATGATGTGGTAACCGTCGTCGGTCTCAACGATGTTGGACACGCGCTTGTTGTCATTGAGGTTGAATGCTGCCGTGGCATACTCCGGCAGGAGAACCGAACGGCTCTGGAAGCCCGTCTCACCGCCATAGACCGCTGTGGACTGGTCCTGACTGTAGAGGATGGCCAGCGTGGAGAACTCGCGCTCACCGCTGTTGACCTGATTGGCGTAGTCGCGCAAACGTGCCTTCACCTCGTCTATTTCCTGTTGGGGAATGACGGGGTTGATGGTGATGATCTGCGTCTCGACCTGCATGGGGATGTAAGGCAGCGAGTCTTTGGAGAGGGAATTATAGAACTTGCGCACATCGGCAGGCGTGGCCTTGACATTCTTGGTCAACTCGTTCTGTACCTGCTGGATGCAGTATTGGTCGCTATAGACCTCGTTGAGTTTATCGCGCAATCGCGGCAAGGGCATGCGGAAGTACTCCTCCACTTTTTCCTTTGAGCCGAGGTTGGCGATGAAGAAATTGATTCGGTTCTCGACCTCGGCACTGATGGCCGATGACGAAACCTCGACCGTGTCGATGCGGGCTTGATCCAGGAAGAGTTTGTCCAGAGCCATCTGCTCGGGAATGACACAATAGGGGTTGCCGTCTATCGCCACCCGCTCGTACAGAGCCTGCTGGTACTGTTCCTCGATTTCGCTCTTGAAGATAGGCTCGTCACCGATAACCCATGCAACTTCCTCTGCCACACTATTTTGCGCCACTGCCGCCAAGGCTGCTATGGCCAGCATCAACGTGCTAAAAAATCTGTATTTCACTTGTATCTTCGTTTTATTCAGTTTCAAACTGCAAAATTACTGAAAGTCGGCCGCAGAACAAAAAGAATTGATAAAATGTTTGTTAATTTGAACCCATGGCTATCGGTGGCAGCAAGAAACAGGGCCACTAGATGAGAGCGGCCCTGCAGATAAAGGTTGTCTCCCGAGAGAAGATTACTTCTTGAGAGGCTTGGTGCGATAGATATCTTCTTTCTTGACCTTGACGATGTTGCCATATTTAGCAAGAGCCTTGAGATCAAGTTTCTTGAGGTTGCCCACAATCATCAGCTGATAGGGCTGATTCTTGATGTTGCGGGCATAGAAATCCTCGATATCCTGCTGGGTCAACGCGGGCAGTTGCTCGACCATTGCAGTATTCTGGTCGGCAGTGTATCCCAGACGCTCGGAAAGCGCTATCATCAAGGGTTTTCCGCGGAAGGTGGGATAAGAGTTGTTGATGTCGTTGAGCAGACTCTGACGGGCCGTACTCATATTCTCGACGTTGCTGTGGAACGGGCCAGCGACGGCGTTATAGCCACACCTTGCGAAGCATAGGCCATCGAGCGGAACTCGCGCACCTCCTGGAATAGTACCGAGGACATGCCGCCGCCAAAGTATTCACCCCACATCTGCAGGCAGGCCTTGTCACGGTCGCACACCACGCCTGTCAACGGGCGATAAACACCCAGGATTGTCTGACGCGACTTGGGCAAGTCAAACACATAGACTGTGGGGGTCTGCGGGGTCTCAAGTAGAGTTTCCTGCATCGGGTTCTCTTGGGTACCCTTGACTTGAGGCAGTTGGGCAGTCAACAGGTCTGCCACGCGAGCAGCGGGCAACTTGCCGCTGTAAGCAACGTCGCAACGGCAATCATACAAGCTCTTGAACGCCGCGATGAGGTCAGCGGCCTTGAGTTTCTTCAACTCCTTGGCAGTCAAGCGGGTGAGATAGGATGAACGCTCGCCTTTTGCCACCTTGTAGGCGAGAGCGGCAAAGACCTCGGTATTCTCATCCCAGAAGGATTTCTCACTGGGCCCGGCTGCATCTTTGATAGATTCCAATTTTTCCTCATCGGCCTTCATGCGGCCCAGGAAATGTCCCAGCAATCGCAAGGTTTCCTCCAAGTTCTCTTCCTCACCCCTGAGCGCGACTGTTGTCATCTGCTCATCAGAAGCGACACTCATTTTCGCTCCCAGCCGCTGCATCGCAGCGCCGAAATCTTTGACTTCCAAGGAGTCGGTTCCCAGTTCGGTCACATAATCAGCGGCTGCTTCGAGTCGCTTGTCTTGCATGGTGCCCTTGTGGAAATTGATGATGAGCGTGAAAGCAGTGTTCAACGGGTTGGGGCCGGCATAGAGGGTGTTGCCGCCTTGCATCTTCACCTTCTCGGCGTCGCGATTGAAATCGAGCAGACGCGGAGCCGCATCCTGAACGGGAATCTGCTCCAGACGCTGGGCGAATGCCGACTTGTCACCCGCATGCTGCGGCTTGACGGGCGTGTACTCGGGCTTGGCAATCTGCTCGACGGGCACGCGACCGTTCTTCTTGTGGAAACGGTAGAAATTGTCGGTGAAATACTTGCGAGCCACGCGGGTGACATCCTCGCGGGTGATGTCGCTGACGCTTGAATTAAGACGCACGAAATCCTCCCACTTCACACCGGCCGACATGGCTGCCACCATGAGTTCGCTGCGCCCGGTAATGGACTCCATCTCCTTCTGGTTGTCGCGGGCGATGCCTTTCTTGACGGCTTGCAACTGTTCGTCGGTGAATTCACCGTTTTTCAGTTTCTCAATCTGCTCAAGGCACAGATTCTCGGCCGTTTTGACCTTGCAAAACAGCTTGGGCACAACCATCACTGCCAGGGCCGATGCCTGATTCATCCCCATGTTCAAGGGCATGCTCAAATAGACGCGGTTCTTGTTGGTCAACTCATCAAGCAGGCCCGTCTTGTTGTCATTGCTGAGCAGGGCCAATGCCACCTTCATGGCGGGCGCATCGGGATCATAGTCGGTGGGACCGCGGAAGAGCATCGCACTCATGCCGATGAGGGGCATGGGGAAGAGGAATTGCTCCTCGGGCTGCCCCACGATAGCGGGAGCCACGACTTTTTCACGCACGGGCTTCACGCCACGCTCCAGACGTCCGAACGTGCGCTCCAGCACGGGCATGATAGTGGCAGGATCGATGTCGCCCGACAGCACCAGCCCCATGTTGGAAGCCACATAGTATTTCTTGTAGAACGCTTCCATGTCGGACTGGCGAGGGTTCTTCAGACTCTCGGTGCTGCCAATGATGGGATAAGCGTAAGGGGTACCAGCGAAGAATTTGCCCGAAATCTGCTCCAGCATCATGGAGGCCGGATTGTCGCTGTACATGTTCTTCTCCTCATAGACCGTCTCCAACTCACCCTGGAACAGACGGAAAACGGGATGGATGAGACGGTGGCTGTTCAACTCGCACCACTGCTCGATGAACTGGGGCGAGAAGGTGTTGTGATAGAAAGTGAAATCATAGGAAGTGCCCGCGTTCAGATCCGAGCCGCCATACTTGGAGGTTAGGCGGTTGAACTCGTTGGGAATGGCATACTGTGACGCCTTGATGTTGAGCTGATTGATGTCGTGCTGCAGAGCCTTGCGTTGCTTGACATCGGTCGTGTGCGACAGTTCGTCATACTTCATCGAGATGGAGTCGAGATAAACCTTCTCGGCAGCATAATCGATAGTGCCCAGCTCGTCGGTGCCCTTGAACATGATGTGCTCAAAATAATGGGCGATACCCGTGTCGGGGCAGTCAATCGATCCTGCGTTAACGACCACGGCCCCAAACACCTTGGGCTGGCTGTGGTCAACATTCAACCACACCTTCATGCCGTTACTCAACTCCAGTTCCTGCACCTGAAGTGCAGAATTCACCTGTGCCATTGCCATCATCGCGGCAAAAACGCACAACAATCCAGTCAAAAAGCCTCGTCTTATCATCATTATCAATAACTTGTTTTGATTATCAAACGAATGAATTATCATTGAAATTGCAAAATTAAAGATAATTTCCCTATTCATCAAACAAGCCAAAATTAAAGATAATTTCCCTATTCATCAAACAAGCCACTTTTTTTTCACATCACACACAACCAAAACGGCTACGCTGTAGCGCAGCCGTTTTGATATCTTGTCCCGCTATCATGCAACGGGATCAAATGAGCCTGTCGTGATTACAACGCAAGTCGCATACCAGTATCATTGGTTTTAGTTTCAATATCATCATAGCAGCGGCCGTAGTTGAAGAACCAAGATGTACCGGCAGTACGGTTATAGCCACAACTGCGACACACCTTGCCATCACCGCTTGCGGGGCCTTGCGGATTCACTTGCGCTTCACCGCTGTAATAACCCCACCAGTCTTGGCACCACTCGAACACATTGCCCGTCATGTCATACAAGCCCAATTCATTCGGGGCCTTGGTGGCGACAGGATGCGTTTTATCATCAGAGTTGGACTTGTACCACGCTACATCACCAAGCGTGTTGCTGCCAGCGTAGTTATATCCTTGGCTCCTGTTTCCGCCACGGGCGGCAAATTCCCATTCCGCCTCGGTGGGCAACCTGAAATTCTTACCGGTCAATTTAATCATCTTGTTGACAAAGTCCTGACAATCATTCCAATTCACCATTTCAACAGGACGGTTCAAATCATCGGAGAATTCACTTGGATTGCTCTTCATCACAGTTTTCCACAACTGCTGTGTCACCTCGGTCTGCCCGATATTGTAATCTGACAGGGTCACTTGATGTACCGGCGAAGTAGCTGTCAAGCCACTATTGCCCATCATGAAAGAACCGCCATCGACCTTGATCATCGTGAATGGCACACCTGTGATCAAGAACCGATGCTCGCCCGGCCTGGTGATTCCATTACTGCTGTTGGTGAGCAACATGTTAATCAAGGCGGTCAAGTCATCCATTGTCACGCTTGTATTTCCATCAACATCAGCTCCCAGCAAGTTCATTCCTGTGGCGTCTTGTGTCAGCAGGTAATTAATGAGCCTCGTCAAGTCATCCATGTTCACCTCATCATCACCGGTTACGTCACCGGCCTTAGCAGGCTCAACGACTTGGTCGCTGACAAGATAATTGAACTTGTTCCACACATCGGCGTTTCGATAGGCTTCGTGTGAGCCATAGGGTACACGCACAACATTATGTGAGTAAAAGAAAACATAGAACGGATCATAGGAAAATTGAAGTCCATCTTCTTCATACTCAATATGCTCCATCACCGGCGGCACCTCGCGCTCACAGATAACGGCGGCAAGACTGTCAAGATTACCGAAGGCATCAATTCCAATCCACTCCACATTAGGTCCCAAGGTGAGGGTATGCATTTTAAAGCACTGATAGAATGCATTTCGTTCAATCCTGGTGATCTTCTCGGGAATGACAAGGTCCACGTTCCACTTGTAGAGATACATAAATGCACCTACCCCGATGTGCGTCAATCCCGCTGGCAACGACATATTCTCGATGGCTGAGCAACCGTAGAAAGCATAATCGTTGATTACCGTGACACTCTCAGGCAGCGAGAAATCTGTGATCTTAGAGCATTGAGAGAACGCACTTTCACCAATTACAGTAATTGTGTTTGGCAGACTGATACTACGTGCCTGCCCATAAAACAGAGCATAAGGCTCCATTGATGTCACGGTATAGGTTTTGCCACCATGTGCCACCGTAGCTGGGATGGTAATGTTTTCCAGATTGGTTTGCGCGCTGTTCCAAACATACATCTCATGCCCAGATTCTTTCCCATAGCCCATATAAGAGGGACACACGCCTACCGTGTTCTCACCGGTAATCTTGTACAATATGTTATCTACAGCAAAATCAAACACCTCGCCCAAGATGTAGTAGGTGTAGGCCGTGGACCAGCCATCGGCAACATAATAATCCTCCAACGCTTCAAAGGGAACGACGATGTACTCACAAGAACTGAATGAGTTAGCATGGACAGCAGGAGGTGTGGTACAATAGCAGTGGATTGTCTCCAAATCACCTGCAGTGGTATAAAAGGCATAATCGCCGATAGAGGTGATGGCGTATTGTACCCCACCATAGGTCACAGTGGCAGGAATCGTGACTTCGCCAGAGTAGGTGTTGATGGAACCGTTGTTGACAACCGAGACTTCGTTACCGTTGATGATGGTGTAGTAAATGCCATCCGACACGAAGTCATAAGCATTGGCACCCAAAGCGCATGCGATGCATACCACTAGGGCACAAAACCGAAATAGTAAGTTTTTCTTCATAAGCTGATAAGTTTTGTAAAATATGACATTATCCTGCAAATTTAAGCAAAACTCTTTTAAAATTGACAAATCAAGTCAATTTTTATTGCATATTCGTGTTTTTGGGCGTGATTAAACATGAATTATGATTCACACATGCCACGGGAGCAAACAAAAACCCCGCAAGAGACAGAGATGCTCTTGCGGGGTCATTATTGTTTAATTTCTTTAAAGCCTATTATTTGACTTGCTTAAGGACCTTCTTGTTGATTTTAGCAGGATATTTGGCTTGAAGTTCCTCTTTCCAACGCTCCTCGAGCACGTCCTGATAGTCGCTGGTGACAGCACCACGCACGTCGGACATCTCCTCGGGCTGGTTGATGAGTCCGCCCTCAAGAATCATGAACGCGTCATAGCCCTTGCGCTCGGGTTTCTCACCCTCATGGAAAGCGAGATAGTCGGCATAGGGGTTCTCTCCCTTCTTCACCACCATGCGCTCCATGCGGATGTCATTGGTGTACTTGTTGTGGAGGGCATCGGTCAAGGTTGCGGGATCAAGGGTCATGATGTCGGCTTTGACCAGATTGAGGACGCTGTCGTTCTTGGCACTGAGGATGATGCCCTTGAAATGAGGCTCGTCCCAATTGTACTTGGCGCGATTGGCGGCAAAATACTGCTCAAGCCCCACGGTATCCTTGCTTGCAGCCTTCCAGACACGACGGTTGCTGATCTCAAAAAGCAACATGCCATCGCGGTACTCATTGAGCAAGTTGCGATACTCGGGGTTGGTTTCCACGAGCTGGCGTGCGTTGTAGTCACCCAAAATCTTCTCGGCAACGGGATTCATCATTGCCATGACATAATCCTTTGCCTTGGAGACATCGGCAATCTTAGCCTTGGGATTCAAGTAGGCGAAGAGCTCAGACAGGAGTGCTGTCCTCTTGTCGCCATAGGTGAACATGGGCACGGCAGCGCCCTTGATCTTATCGACAACAAAGGTCGAGTCATATCCGCCATTGGCTGTGAGCGCACTCATAACATAAGGCTCAAAATTGGGATTGAGGCTGAAACCGCACTTGTTCTTGAGGTCATTAAGGCGATTCTCATGAATCAGGCGGGCACGCTCGTCGCGGCTGATAACGTTCTCGATGGTGGGTCGCATCTCGCTCAACGAGGGAAGACCATGAGCCACTTTCTTGACAATGTGATAGCCATATTGTGTGGCGAAAGGCTCACTGATAGTACCGTCGGGCAAAGAGAAGGACACATTCTCAAATTCGGGCACCATGCGTCCCCTGCGGAACCAGCCCAGGTCACCGCCACGGGGAGCATTTGCTTTATCATCGGACTCTGCAATAGCCATTTCCTCAAAGTCAGCACCAGCCTTCAGCAGGTTGTAGATTGAATCGATTTTCGCCTTGCAAGCAGCCTTTTGCTCCTCGGTGGCATTCTGGGGGAAGAGTTTGAGGATGTGCTTAGCATGAACGTCGCTGCGGGGACGGATATCATTCACCCTGACCATGTGGATGCCAAACTGTGTGGCGAAAGGCTTGGAAATCTGACCTACAGGCGTGTTGTAAACCTCACTCTCGAAGTCATAGGGGAAAGAGCAAGCACTAATGTAACCATAATCACCGTGGTTGCGAGACTTGGAAGGATCGCTTGAGAAGCGATCGGCCAACTCGGCCCAATTCTCACCGTTGAGGATACAGGTGCGAATGCTGTCCATGAGGGCTATGCTGGCTTGCTTAGCCTCGGGGGTGGTGCCCAACGGAAGCATGAAGTGGTTGATATTGATTTCTTTCTTACTGCGCTCGTAAGCCTCCTCGACGAAATGCCACTTGTAGGTGGTATCCTCGGTCATGTAAGGGGCAGCGAGGTCGTTCTGATAGCCCTCGAACTCACGACGGAAGGTATCGGTAGTGTCGATGCCTGCAGCCTCGGCGTCAGCCACCTTCTGCTTGTAGAGCACAAAGCGGTCTACATACTGCTCGAGCGTCTCGCTCTCGACTTGCTGTTGATTGTTCTTGTGATAAAGGTACTCAAACTCAGAGAGTTTGATGTCTTTGCCGTTAATGGTCATGAGAACAGGATCCCCCTTGGCTATAGCGAGGATCGCAGTTCCCAACAGCAATGAAGAAATCAAAAATTTTGCTTTCATCTTCGTTGGTTTGTAATCTATATTTTACGTTTTTTCATTCTAATGTACTATAAAGTAACGCACGCGCACGAGAAAAATTATATCCTGTGCGCTTTTTTTACAAAAACTTCTGTCAATCACCGGCTCTGAAAAGCTTCGTTCGGGTGATTGACAGAAGCAATGATGTCGTCAGGTAATCAGCGATCAGTTGCCCATTTCGCTCAGGAACTTGATGCGGACGAGGCGGATTTCCTCCTCGGTGTAATCGTCACCGAGCTCCCGCATGGCGGTCTCGATATCATCGGTGTCGCTGTCCCTGAAGTAGTCGAAGATATCTTGCTCAATATCAGCATCAAGCGCCTCGTCAATGAAGTAAGACACGTTGATCTTGGTACCGCTATAGACAATCGCCTCGAGTTCGTCGAGCAGCTCATCAAAATCAAGGTCCTTGCTCTCGGCCAGGGCGTCGAGGGGCACCTTGCGGTCGATGGCCGTGATGATGTCTATCTTCTTCTGGCTCTTGTTGGGAACGGTGCGCACGCGCATGTCCTCGGGGCGCTCTATCTCGTTCTCCTCGACATATTTCTTGATGAGTTCGACAAACTCCTTGCCATAGCGCGCCGCCTTGCCGTGTCCCACACCTGGGATATTACGCAATTCCTCAATGGTGATGGGATAGGTCGTGGCCATCGCGTCGAGCGAGGGCTCCTGGAAGATGACATAAGTGGGCAGTCCATGCTGCTTGGCGATCTTGCGGCGCAAATCCTTGAGAATGCTGAAGAGCTGTGAATCAACGGCACCGCTGCCACCGCCATGCAATTCCTCATCGAGCATCTCGGTGTACTCATTGTCCTCGACAATCCAGAATTTCTCACGGCTCGAGAGGAATTTCTTGCCCTCGGGGGTCACCTTGATGACACCATAGTTCTCGATGTCCTTGGCCAGATAGTCGGCAAAAACACCCTGGCGAATGACAGCAAGCAGGAATTTCTCGTCACGTTTCTCGGCGCAGCCGAACACATCCAACTCGTCGTGTTTGTAACCCTTAATCTCGGATGTAGCGTCACCCATCATCACATGAGCGATATACTCGGGTTTGAAGCGTTCACGCAGGGTGATGATGGTCTCGATGGCGGCACGCAGTTCTTCGCTAGCCTCGACGCGTTTCTTGGGCTTGAGGCAGTTATCGCAGTTGCCGCAGTTGTCCTGTTCGTAGGACTCACCGAAGTAGTGTAGCAGCGAGCGGCGGCGGCACACCGAGGACTCGGCATAGTCGCGCGTCTCGAGCAACAGCTGTTTGCCGATTTCCTGCTCGGCGATGGGCTTGCCCTGCATGAATTTCTCCAGTTTGTCCAGATCCTTGCGAGAGTAGAAGGTGATGCACTTGCCCTCGCCACCGTCGCGGCCGGCACGTCCCGTTTCCTGGTAGTAACCCTCCAGACTCTTGGGGATATCGTAGTGGATGACAAACCTCACATCGGGCTTGTCAATACCCATACCGAAGGCGATGGTCGCCACGATGACATCGACGTCCTCGCTCAAGAAGGCATCCTGGTTAGCACTGCGCACCGCGCTCTCCATGCCGGCATGATAGGCCAGCGCCTTGATGTCGTTGAGACGGAGCACCTCGGCGAGTTCCTCCACCTTTTTACGGCTCAAACAATAGATGATGCCCGACTTTCCCTCGTTGGCCTTGATGAACTTGATGATTTCACGATCCACGTCTTTGCTCTTGGGCCTCACCTCGTAGTAGAGGTTGGGGCGGTTGAACGATGACTTGAAGACCGCGGCATTGGTCATGACAAGGTTCTTCTGGATATCATGCTGCACCTTGGGCGTGGCCGTTGCGGTGAGAGCGATGATGGGTCGCACACCGATGCGGTTGATGATGGGCCGGATATTGCGGTACTCAGGGCGGAAATCATGTCCCCATTCCGAGATACAGTGTGCTTCATCGACGGCATAGAAAGAGATTGGCACATCCTTGAGGAAGGCGACATTCTCTTCCTTGGTGAGCGACTCGGGAGCCACATACAGCAGTTTGGTGCGCCCGCTGCGCACGTCCCTTTTCACTTCCTCAATGGCCTGTTTGGAGAGAGAGGAGTTCATGAAATGCGCGATGCCGTCCTCCTCGCTGTAACTGCGCATGGCATCGACCTGATTCTTCATCAAGGCGATGAGTGGAGAGATGACAATGGCCGTGCCTTCCATGAGACGCGCCGGGAGCTGGTAGCACAGGGATTTGCCGCCACCGGTGGGCATGAGGACGAACGTGTCACGCTCGGCCATCAGGTTCTCGATGATGGCTTCCTGGTTGCCTTTGAAAGTCTCAAACCCGAAGAATTCCTTCAAGGCAGATACCAACTTATTGTTTTTCGCCATAGTTTGGTAAAATTTAGGGTTACAACGATTTCACAAATATAGTACACTTTTGTGAAATGGACAATTATTTTTTATTTTTTAAAATCTTTTTAGGGTTTACTGAAAACAAGAGGCATCACCCCGATTGGCGTCATCCGGCAGTCTGTGACAGCAAATCGAAGTTGGATTTCGAGAGTTGGCGCTCGGCGAACTCACGCGTCAACACATAGCGTTTCTTGCCCAAGGTGGGCGCCTGATACATGACATCGATCATGATGGTCTCGAACAGGCTGCGCAGGCCTCGGGCACCCAGTTTATACTCAATGGACTTGTCCACGATGAATCCCAGCACATCGTCATCGATAACCAGTTCCACGCCGTCCATCTCAAGCAGTTTCTTGTACTGGCGCACGATGGCGTTCTTGGGCTCGGTGAGGATGCGCAACAGGGCGTCACGGTCCAGGGGCTCCAGGTTGGTGAGGATGGGCAAACGGCCAATGATTTCGGGAATCAAGCCGTAGCTGCGCAGATCCTGCGGAGCGACGAAGTGCAGCAGTTTGTCACGGTCGGTCTTGCTGATGTGATTGCCGGCGCCAAAGCCCACGACATGGGTGTTGAGTCGCTGGGCGATCTTGCGCTCAATGCCCTCAAAGGCACCACCACAAATGAACAGGATGTTCTTGGTGTCCACAGCAATCATCTTCTGCTCGGGATGCTTGCGGCCGCCTTGCGGGGGCACGTTGACCACCGACCCCTCGAGCAGCTTGAGCAGTCCTTGCTGGACGCCCTCGCCGCTGACGTCGCGCGTGATGGATGGGTTGTCGCCCTTGCGCGCGATTTTGTCGATCTCGTCGATGAAGACGATGCCGCGCTCGGCCTCGGCGACGTTATAGTCACATGCCGCCAGCAGCCTTGTCAGCAGGCTCTCGATGTCCTCGCCGACGTAACCGGCCTCGGTGAGCACCGTGGCGTCGACGATAGCAAAGGGCACCTTCAACATGCGTGCGATGGTCTTGGCCAACAGGGTCTTTCCGGTGCCTGTGGGTCCCACGATGATGATGTTACTCTTCTCGATGTCGATGTCGTCGTTCTTCTGATTCAGTCGCTTGTAGTGGTTATACACTGCCACCGACAGATAGCGTTTGGCGGTCTCCTGGCCGATGACATACTGGTCAAGATAGGCCTTGATTTCCTCGGGTTTGGGCAATGTTTCCATATCAAGGTCGGGCAGCATTGAGCGCGACCTTTTGTCGAGGTACTCATGGGATATTTCCACGGCACGCTCGGCACACTCGTTGCAGATGCAGCCGTTCATGCCGGGAAGCATCAGTTCCACTTCACGGTCTGAACGGCCACAAAAACTGCAATACATTGAATTGGTCTCTTTCTTCTTGGCCATGCTTAACCTTACTCTGATTGAGTTTCAGCGGGTTTGTCTTGACGGATGAGGACGTTGTCGATCATGCCATACTCCTTGGCCTCGGCAGCCGTCATCCAGTAGTCACGGTCACTATCGGCATAGACCTTGTCATAGGGCTGGCCTGAATGGTCGCTGATGATGGTGTAGAGTTCCTGCTTGAGCTTGAGAATCTCGCGCGAGGTAATCTCGATGTCCGATGCCTGACCGCTGATGCCGCCCATGGGCTGATGAATCATCACGCGGCTGTGCTTGAGGGCAAAGCGCTTGTCCTTTTGTCCCGCAACGAGCAGCACCGCAGCCATCGAAGCTGCCATGCCGGTGCAGATGGTGGATACATCGCTCTGGATATACTGCATAGTGTCATAAATTCCCAGTCCTGCATAGACCGAGCCACCGGGCGAGTTGATATAGAGCGATATGTCCTTGCCGGGGTCAGCGCTGTCGAGATAGAGCAGCTGCGCCTGGATGACATTGGCAGTGTAGTCGTCCACCTGAGTTCCCAGGAAGATGATGCGATCCATCATCAGTCGCGAGAACACGTCGAGCTGTGTGACGTTGAGTTTGCGCTCTTCCATGATGGTGGGCGAGATATAGTTGTTAGACACACCGGCGGCGAACTGATCGAGGGCCAGTCCGTTCATTCCGAGATGATGCACAGCAAATTTTCTGAAATCGTTTTCCATAAATAAATCAGTCAGTTAAAAAATTTTTGTTCAAAGATACTATTTTTTTCTCAATCCCATATCAGATAGGGTAACTTTTTTTTCACAATCCAAAATCTTTCACATGTCACTACACAAAAAGCGAGCCAGCCGCCCATGGCATGACAAAAATGCAGTCTGCCACATTGGCTGTGCCCCTACACATTAAACAATAATGGGGCGAGGTGTCAGCACCCCTGCCCCATCATTTTGATTGATTGGTCCGAGAAGGATTACTTCTCGTCCTTCTCATAGAGCTTGCGGAAGTCCTCGACACTGATGGACTTCTCGTTGACCTTGACAGCCTCGCGAACGGCGGCAAAGAACTTGTTGTCGATGGCGTGCTCCTGAATCATCTCAAAGGCGCGCTCATCCTGCATGTAACGCTCGGCCTGCTGCTTCACCAGGTCCTCGGGAGCGTTATAGATGCCGTACTGCGACAGCTGCTGCTGTGCAAAGATGAATGCAGCGGTGTCGATGTCTTCCTTCTCGACCTTGACACCCAGCTCCTGAGCGATGTGGTCCTTGACCAGTTGCCAGCGCAGCTGCTTGAACATCGACTGAGCCTCCTCGACGGTGACCTCGGTGTTCTCCTTGTTGTCCTGCTCACGACGCAGTTTCAAGAAGCGTTTCAAGAACTCCTCGGGCAGAGCCAATTCGCCGGCCTTGTCGGTGAGGATGCGCTGAGCGTCCACGGTGAAGCGGTAGTTGCTCTCGGGAATGTTAGCCTGAGCGATCATGCCACGCATAGCCTCGCGGAAAGCGGCCTCGTCCTTGACATCAGTCTCGACGCCGAGCACGCCCTTGAAGAACTCCTCGTTCATCTCGGCCTCCTGGTTCACCTTAATCTCCTCGATGGTGACACGGAAGTCGCTCTTCACGTCACCAGCCAGGTTGCGGTCCACGTTGAGCATTGCCGACAGCTCGGCTACGTTTCCGTTATTGGCCTTGTGGGGGTTGAACACGATATTGTCACCCACCTTCACGCCGACAAACTTGGCAGCCTCTTCCTCGTCGGCCAGATAGCGCGGCGAGATTACGGTGTGCTCCACCTTGATGCCCTCGGGCATGTCGTTGCCCTGCTCATCGAGCTGGATGAGCGAGCCACGCAGCATCGACTCCTTGTCGCTGACCTCACCGTCAACGAGCGTGCCCAGACGCTTGCGGTCATGGGCGATGGCATCGTCGACCATCTGGTCGGTCACCTCGATATTGTAATAGGGGACATTGATGCGCTTGTTGAGCTTGAGCTCGATGGCGGGAGCCAGACCCAGGTCATACTTGAAGGTCATCTCCTCGTCTTTCATGATGTCCACCTTGGTGTCCTCGTTGGGCAACGGCTCGCCCAGCACGTGCAGCTTGTTCTCGCGGATGTAGTCATAGACGGCTTTACCCACCATGCGGTCCACCACGTCGGCGGTCACGCTGGGTCCGTAAAACTTCATGAGCAACGACTTGGGAGCCTTGCCGGGGCGGAAGCCCTTAAGCGGATGGCGCACACCCATTGCTGCAACCTCTTTATTCACATCGTTTGCGAAATCTTCTCTCTTGATGTCAACGGTGAGCATCGCGTTCACCGCATCAATCTGTTCAAAACTTACGTTCATTACTTGTTGTGTATAAGGATGATAAATGTTTGTTCTCAAAAAGCGGGTGCAAAGGTACTACATTTTACCCGACTGACAAAATTTCGGGCCATTTTTTGCCCTAACGGGCATCAAGGATTTTTTCGTTTTTTGTTTTAGACTTTAGAATGGAGGGACTGGATGATCTGGATCGACGGGAGAAGACGGGAGGCATCCGCATTCCGAAGGATGGAATGAAGTGACCCCAAAAAGTTGGACGGGTTAAATATTATTGATTTAAGAGTAAAGAGTTCGGTATTGCACCGGGCTCTTTCCTTTTAACCGTGATTTGAT
>CACZVR010000067.1 GCA_902784675.1 uncultured Bacteroidales bacterium
GAGCAAGCGCGCCGTGTATATCTTCTTCGGCGCCCTTTTGGTCATCGTGTTCTTCGCCATCTTCCAGGATCTGTTGCCTGCCTATGACACCATCAAGGCTATCGATGGTGATGCCACCGTCGAGCTCATCGGATCCCGTGTGACCATCACCGCCGACCAATTGGCAAAGATGGGCATTGCGATTGATGGCATAACCAAGATCCATCCCACGCCTTTAAAGATGAACCTCGTCATCCAGATTGTGATGATCACCGCTGCAGCGTTGATGATCATCTTCTGCAAAGCGTCGCCCAAGAAGGCCATTTCAGGTCCTGTTTGGCAGAGCGGTATGGTCGCTGTGGTTGCTATCTACGGTATCGCATGGCTCGCCGACACCTATTTTGCCAACTACCTGGGTGAAATCCAAGACATGCTAGCCGGCTTGGTTGAGCAATACCCGTGGTCAATTGCCTTTGCCTTCTTCCTTGTATCGGTGCTTGTCAACTCACAGGGTGCTGTGGTAGTAGCTATGCTGCCGCTAGCCTACAAATTGGGCATTGACGGTTGGATCCTGTTGGGCGTACTTCCCTCGGTATATGGTTACTTCTTCATCCCCAACTATCCGTCGGATATCGCCACGGTGAACTTCGACCGCACGGGCACAACCGTCATCGGGCAAGTACCTGTTGAACCACTCCTTCATGATGCCTGGTATGGTGCACACCATCGTCGCGTGCATCGCCGGCTACCTCATCGCCTTCCTCTACCACTCCCTCGGCTGGATCTAACCATCTTGAAGATTAGAGATTAAAACAATACAAAAACGAGATAGCACGAGCCGATTCATGGCTCGTGCTATCTTATTTCACACTTATTCAAAACTATTGGTGTCGGCTAAGAATTTTGGCTTTATCGCTATGCCCCATACTTGACAGTCACTCAATCCGGAGTTTGGTCTTTGCCTCGAAGAGGTATGGCGGGTCGATGACCCGACTTCTATGGAGTACACCATGCAAGCCCGTCGATGACGGGCGCAGCTTGGTGCCAGTGACACCAAGTGAAAAGTGCGTCGAAGACGAACTTCCACAATCCACAAGAACTTATTGAATTATTATAACAGGATGGAACTGTCAATTCAAGGTTTATCCGATGTTGTCGTGTCCGACGTTCCTTCGGTTGAATAGATGATGTCCATGATTTCGGCCGAGACGTTGGGGCGATAGTGCGACGCCTCATAGTAGTTGTGATAATCTTTGTTCCATTTGTTCACGCCCGAGAAGTCATAGATGTTCTTTTCGCCAAAGATGTCGCAAAGCGTGTAATAGGTGTCCCGCTTCAACTTGATCTGGTCATAAATCGGGCTGATCACAATTTTGTAGGACGTGTTGTGCTTGTCAAAGATGCCCTTGATGCTCCTCAAATATTTGATACCCTCAAGAGTAAGCAACTCAGGCGAATTTGCTTCTGGGTGTTGAACGTCATAAAAGAATTTCAATCGGGCTTCATCATAATAGGTGCCGTTGCTGATGGCTTCCTCGGCATAAGTTTTCTGAAATTCGTTATACTCAGGGATATAAGTTGAACGATTGTCATTCAGGAGCAGATGCATGTAGGGACGGAACTTGCCGAACATCTTATAATCAACAAGAGCGAACAGGAACTTAGGATTCAGAAACGCCATGAAGTTCTGGAAGTGGAAACTCACCCAATTCTCGTTGTTTTTCAAGATGGGTGGAGCGATAAACAAGTAACCCTCATTGATCTCGAGACTTGAGAGCAGAGCCGGATCCAACACGAGCAACGCATTGTCGAGATCGCCACCCTGACGGTCAATGAACGACACCTTCTCATACAAGCCGCTGATTGAGCCGAACGATTCGTCAAAGTGCATGCAACTGCTGCCCTCGGGCAAATACTTCTTCCAGGTGTCAATCTCGTAGAACAAACTCCTGGAATTGCCGAAAATGAAGGAATTGTAATGGTATTTGGGATTTTGATTGATATAGGTCATCGTGGACCCGTAGGCGCGATTCAGATTTACCGGATAGGAATCGACATAGAACGGGTCATAGTGATAAATCACCTTAA
Organism: uncultured Bacteroidales bacterium; assembly: GCA_902784675.1. GTDB lineage: Bacteria > Bacteroidota > Bacteroidia > Bacteroidales > Muribaculaceae > Sodaliphilus. The sequence continues at coordinate 2,068 of CACZVR010000067.1, forward strand.
ACACGTCTGTCGCGACATAGGCAATGACAACGGCAATCAACGGGATGCAAAAAGCAAGTATTTTGAACAAAAAATTCTTCATAACTAGAACTGGAAGTATATGAATGCTTGTTCATTTCCCACATTCATTGCTATAACAATCAAGATCACATAATAGATGGGCCAACGCACCCAACGTGACCTGAACAGGCCGCTGTCGCTGAACTGCAAGGCGTGCTGCTTTTCTCGTTGAAGCCATTCGACAAGCAGCAAGACCACACCATAGATTATGCAAGAACCGCCAAAACGGATGTTGAATCCATCAAAGGCTGTCACAAACATCCTGCCGATGAAATCACATGCTTGCGACATGCTCTCGGCACGGAAAATGATCATACTGACCACAATCACAACAAAGGTCAACACCAGCTGCAAGGTCTCCTTGATGTTCGGCAACAATCGGCCATGCGCCACAGTGTACTTGTACTTTGTGTTGACACCGAGAATCGTGTACAGCGATAACAGCACCGCATGGAACAGGCCCCAGCACACATAGGTCCAGGCTGCACCATGCCACAATCCGCTGATACCCCATACGACAAGTAGGTTCCTCACAATTTTCCATTTGGCGCAACGGCTGCCGCCCATCGGGAAATAGATATAATCACGGAACCATGTGGTGAGCGAGATGTGCCATCTTCTCCAGAATTCAGGGATGCTTCTCGAGAAATAAGGATAATTGAAGTTCCGCATCAGATTGAAACCGAACAAACGCGCGGTCCCGATTGCGATATCTGAATACCCCGAAAAATCGCAATAAATCTGTAATGAGAACAAGACGCCCAACAAGAACAATGAGACGCCTGTCATCTGCGAATAGGCTCCCCAGTAACCATTCACCACCTCGGCACAACTGTCGGCAACAACGATCTTTTTGGCAAAGCCCCAAAGCATCTGACGCAATCCGTCAACCGCCTTCGATTGGTCGAAATGACGGTCACGCTGGAATTGGGGCAACAGATTGGTGGCTCGTTCAATCGGGCCTGCCACCAACTGGGGGAAAAAACTGATGTAGGCAAAAAACTCAACGACATCATGTGTGGCAGGCAGCTTCTTGCGATAAACGTCAATCGTGTAACTGAGGGCTTGGAAGGTATAAAAACTGATGCCGATGGGAAGAATGACCTTCATGGTCACCCAGTCAATGTGATAATTGAACAGCGAGGTGAACAACAGGTCAAGATTGTCAACAAAGAAATTAAAGTACTTGAACACACCCAGGATGGCGATGTTAAGGACAATGTTTCCGGCGCTGACAATTTTCTGCGCTTTCCGGTTTCCTTCATTTCGCTCTAACAGCAGACCGCTTGCATAGCTGCATAGCGAGGTGAATGCCAGCAGTGACAAGAAACGCCAGTCCCACCAGCCATAGAAGACGTAGCTCGCTGCCACAATCAGCAGATTCTGCCATCGACGACCACGAAACACAAACCAATAGAGCAAAAACACTATTGGCAAGAAAAACAGAAACTCTAATGAATTAAACAGCATACAGCCTCTACAGTCTCGTGATAATTCATCCGACGGAGTAACACCGAACGGAAATTCAGAAGGAATAAAGCGCTGACCCTTCAAGCCGTTCCGTCCGATGACGAAGTGGCTTGAGGCTTAGTCCGCGGGTGCAAAAGTACACAAAAAGCGTCAATAACCCATGACACGACAATCGGAATCATCACATTACTCGTCAACGATGACGCGAGTGACGATAGGTTTTCCGTTCTCGTCAATCAAGGGGGTCAGGCCGGCACCGCTGCCATAAGCGACCAAAAGGTAATTCACACCCGTTTCGGTGTCAACAATCACATCGGCCTCACGGCACATACCTTTCATCTCCTTGTCACGCCAAACAAATCTCTTCAGATTCTTTGCCATAATATCTTGTATTCTTTAATAACAATATGGATGCAAATATAATACGAATAATTATCATAGACAACTTTTTCTTATCTTCAATAGACGACTCTTGCTGGCGTTGCAGTCAAAACATTTGGCATAATTATTGCAGTCTTTTATTTATATAACGATTAATAAACTTTGACGATGAAACGATTTTTGTACCTATGCCTCATGGTTGCTGTGTTGATGCCCCTCACCAGCTGCAAGGAGAATTACTCGGTAGGCGAGAAAGTGGGCAACCTCATTGAGTTCACCAAAAAAGGTGTCATCTGGGATTCTTGGGAAGGCCGCATGAACCTCACTCAGACAGGTATGAATACCAGCGGAGCGCCGTTCCAGTTCTCTTTCGACAACGACCGCAACGACCAGGACTCGCTTGTGCAGATCCTGTATCAAGCCCAAGTCGAAGGATGGAAAGTCAAGCTCAAATACCACGAGGTCTGGGGATTCAAGAATGTCTTCAACAACCGTGGAGAAACCGACTATTTCATCGATGACGTGGAAATCTTGGACAAGGATTTCGCCAACCCCCTACGCAACATGGGCGGCACTCAGGGCCATGTCGTGGACACCGTGTGGGTTGTCGTCGACAAAGCCGAAATGCTCAAGCACATGCACAAATGAAGCGATGTGACCACAGCTCACGTCTGTAAAAAACAATTTATCCCCGAGTTCAACTCACCCTTGACCTCGGGGATAACTGTTTTCATGATAAAGTCAATCATCGATAGTGCATTCTATAAAACTTGATGACTTTATACCCAATAAGACAACGACTTTGCAGAATTATGATTAAATTTGCAGGTGAAAACTCAATGACCCTGCAAGGACGCGATACCGCTCACCCTGCTCGTGGCCGTTGCCCAAACGATAATAACCCTAAGTACCTGCCGTCTTGACTATGACGAAATATCTTTTGCGACATCTCTTCTTATGCATGACCTTCGTCATGCTGTTGGCACCGCTCGCTGCCGAGGCGCAGCAAGTGCAAGGCTATGTCAAAACCATCGGCCGACCCGGCAAACCGGGTGCTCCAGTTCCAAACACCACCATTCGATGGAAAGGAACCGTCAATAGCACTGTCAGCGGCAAAGATGGCCGGTTCACCTCGACCATGCCCGGCAAAAAGGACGGCGATGCCATCGTGCTGCAAAGTGTCAACAAACAGGGATATGAACTGCAAGACAAGGGTATCATAGGGCGACCCTTAGTCTTCTCAACAACTGTCCCCATTGTCATCACCATGGTGAGTACGGCACAGTTGCAGGCCGACAAACACCGCATCGAACAGAATGCCTACCAAATTGCCGAGCGCAACTACAAAAAGAAAATCAGCCAACTGAACAAGGAGGTTGAGGAAAAGAAAATCACAGCCGAGGAATACCACCAGCAACTCGTCGATCTCCAAAACAAGTATGAAGCCTACCAGTCGCTTATCGGTGACATGGCCGACCGCTATGCCCGCACCGACTATGACCAGCTGGACTCAGTCGACTACCAGATTAACCTGTGCATCGAGAACGGTGAACTTGAGAGGGCCGACTCGCTGATACACACCGTGTTCAATCCCGAGACCGTCCTGGAGCGCAACCGCGCCGCCAAGGATGAAATACGGCAGCGCATCGAGTTCGCCCAAAGCGTCATCGACAAAGCCACAAGAGACAAAGAGGCCATCATGCGCGACCTTGACTATGCACGCCGCGTGGTTGCTCTCGCCCAAAATCTCATCGATGAGTACCTGGCTCAGGGGGCGACCGATCAAGCCCTTGAGTGCCTCAAGAAAAATTTGGAAATCATCTCTCTGCTTGACGGCGAAGACAGTGAACAGGCCATTGCAACCAAAGAGCAAATCCTGACCCTCGAGAACCAATAGTCTATCAGTACTCCACCTCTAAAACGATCATTCGTCATGACAGCTTATTTCTTAACTGCAATAAGGAGACTTGTTATCTTGGGCGTGAGTTGCGCGATTGCGCTCGGTGCATTCGCCCAAACCCAACAGGGCTATGTCAAGACCCTGGGCAAACCCTTGAAAAAAGGTGAAGCATTGAGTGGTGTGACAGTGCGCGTCAAGGGTGAGCACAATGCTGTCGTCAGTCAAAAAGACGGTAAGTTCTCCCTACCCATGCATGGCAAAAAGAGTGGCGAGGCCTACACGCTTCAACAGGTTCACAAGAATGGTTACGAGTTGAATGACCAGAGCATCATCGGACGCAAGTTCGCCTTCTCAACCACTGTGCCGCTAACTGTCGTCATGGTATCGACCGAGGACCTGCAAGCCGACAAACTGCGCATCGAGAACAATGCCTACCGGGCAGCCGAGAGAAACTACCAGGCAAAGGTCGCCGAACTGGAGAAAAAACTCAAAAAGAACATCATCAGTGCCGAGCAGTATCAGACCGAAATCCAAGACCTGGTAGATAAATTTGAGAAATACCAGTCGCTCATCGAGAGTATGGCCGAGCACTATGCCCACACCGACTATGACAACCTGAATGACAAGGAAGCCGAGGTCAATATCCTCATCGAGGAGGGTGAACTGGAAAAAGCCGATTCTCTGATTCACACGATGTTCGACCCCATGGATGTGCTCAAGCGCAACAAGGAATCACTCGCCAGATTAGACCAGACCATCTTCGAGGCCCAGGATGTCATCAACCAGGCCAATGCCGACATGGCCGCCGTGCTCAAGCAGCAAAAGAAGGACGCTGAATACCTGTATCAGCTCTACACCATCGCCCTGGCCCAATTCGACAACGAGAAAGCGGCACACTACATCCAAATCCGAGCAGAACTCGACACGACTAACGTCCAGTGGCAAAACGAAGCTGGTTTGTTCATCGAGAAATATCTCGCCGACTATCCGTTAGCGCTCAAATACCTCCATCGCGTCCTTGAGTATGCACAAACGCATCCTGCCGACGATACCGACGAGCTGATTGCCACCGAGTACAACAACATCGGCTCGGTCCACAACCGCAAAGGTGAATTTGATAAAGCGTTGGAATATCACCTCAAGGCTTTAGAGATTTACGAGAAAAGCCTCGGCACGCAGCATGCCAAAACGGCAACGTCACTCAACAACATCGGCTCAGTCTACAGCAACATGGGGGATGACAGCACTGCACTTGTGTATCACTTCAAGGCGCAAAAGATCTATGAGCAAGTGTGTGGCCCCGAGGATCCCCACATAGCCTCGTCCTATATCAACATCGGCTCGGTTTACTCGCGCATGGGTGACTACCTGACTGCCTTGGGTTACAACCTCAAAGCACTTGACATCTACGAGAAAGTCTATGGCACCATGCATCCCGAAACCGCCACGACCTACAGCAACATCGGTTCTCTCTATTACACACACGGCAATTACACCAAGGCCCTGGAATACCAGTCCAAAGCCTTGAATGTCTGGGAAAAGGTGTTAGGAAAAGGACACCCCGACATCGCTCATGTTTACAATAACGTGGGCAACATCTACGTCAAACTCCAAGACTACCAGATGGCGCTCAATTATTACAACAAGGCGCTCGCCATTCAAGAGAACGTGTTCGGAAAAGAACACCCTGCAATCGCCAGTTCCTACTATGACATCGGTGTCGCCTTTGACAGTCAGGGCAGCTACGCCACGGCCGAGGAGTATTACCAGAAAGCGCTCAACATTTGGGAGAAAACACCCGACCAATCGGCGACCCAGATAGCCGACGTCTATAACAACATCGGTTACATCAACTACCGCCAGGGCAATTTCAACAGGGCACTGGAACTCTACTCACAATCCCTTAGCCTCAGGGAAAAGGCGCTGGGAAATGACCATGTCATCGTCGCACAGTCCTTCAACAACATCAGCAATCTGTATCGGGTGACAGGCGACTACAACACAGCGTTGGAATATGCGCTCAAGGCGCTCAAGATTCTGGAGAAGAACCATGGCACCAATCACCCCGATGTAGCGCTTTGCTACAACATCATCGGTCTGATTTGCTATAACCTGGGGGATTACAACTCTGCCATCGAATACTATCTCAAGGCCATCAGCATCAACGAGAGGGTCTATGGCCGCGACAACACCGTCACCGCCACTTGCTACAACAACATCGGGTCGGTTTACAAGAATCAAGGCGATGAGAAAAGGGCGCTGGAATACTACTCCAAGGCGCTCAACATCGAAGAAAAAATCCTCGGTCCCGAGCACCCTGACATCGCCCTCACCTACAACAACATCGGCACAATCTATGACAGCCAAAAGAAATTCAAAAAAGCCCTCGAATACTACACCAAGGCGCTTGAAATTGAAGAAAAGGCGCTAGGCAAAGAACATCCCAACGTCGCGTTAGCCTACAACAACATCGGTGCAATCCACAACGAGAAAGGCGATTACCGCAAGGCGCTGGAGTGCCATCAAAAGGCACTGGAAATCGAGGAGAAGGTCTTGGGTGTTGAGCACCCCAACACGGCGATGTCCTACAACAACATCGGCTCGGTTTACTTCCATCTGCGAAAATACAGCGAAGCGCTGGAGTACTACCAGAAAGCTCTCGCAATTTGGGAAAAGGCGCTTGGTGAGAATCATCCTAACGTCCAGACTGTGAAGAATAACATCAACACGGTGACAGAACAAATGAAAAGATCCCAACCTCAGTGACAAGCCATCGTGCAATGATTCACAGATGAACCAAAACAAGTATAACAACATGGAATTGAATGAGTTTTTAGCATGTTATCGTGAGGCGTTCGGCGAGAAAGCACACTTGCCGCTGCTGTTCGGCTACAGCGACACGCCAGTGGCACAGACGGCCAAAATCGGTGGTTGCTTCTTCAAGGGGCTCCAAATGGTGCGCGAGGGCACACCGGTGAGCCTGAATGCCGACGCCATCGGCTGCGGGGGCGGCAAACTCTACACGGGTTTCAGCGACATGCCCGAGCGTGTGCCTAATTTTGTCTCGCTCACCGAGAAATACAAGCAGACGCCCGAAATGGTCGCCGACTATGTCAAGAGCTTGGAAATGCCACGCGCCACCAAGGGTTTCCTCAACTTCATCAGGATGGACCAGGTAGAATCGCTTGACAGCTACGAGGGTGTGATGTTCTTTGCCACCCCCGATATGCTGTCGGGACTATGCGGCTGGGCTTTCTATGACACCAACGAACCCGACGCTGTGGTCGCCCGTTTCGGCTCGGGCTGCAGCACGGTTGTTTCAATGACCGTCGTCGAGAATGCCCGCAAGGGTCACCGCTGCTTCCTGGGGCTGTTCGACCCGTCGGTGAGGCCGTGGGTGGGTAAGGATGAGTTGAGTCTCACCATCCCCATGAGCCGCTTCACGGTCATGCTGGGCACGATGCGGGAATGTTTCCTCTTCGGCTCCCACGCGTGGGAACGCATCAAGGCAAGAATGTAATCTACACTGATACTAAAATTACTCGCAATTCGTTTTGTATTGCGGGTAGATTTCTATAAATTTGCGCATCATTTCTAACAGACTTTACTAAGATGAAAAGACTTTTCTTTCTTTTTGCCTTGACGGCAACGGCATTCTTGATGAATGCCCAGCGGGGATTCTTTGCTCCTCCGGTGAACAGCCCCGACATCGCCAAGGACGGCGCAGTGACTTTCAAGGTCAAAGCCCCGGGTGCCGACACGGTGAAACTCATCATCGACACCCGCGTGGACACGCTCATGCGCCACACGGGCAATGACACATGGAGCATCACCCTGCGTGACCTGGAACCCGATCTCTACATGTACAACTATGTCATCGACGGCATGAAGGTACTCGACAACGAGAACGCCCACACGCTACGCGATGTCAAGAACGTGATGAACACCTTCGTGCTCGACCCCAAGGGCGACTGCCCCATGGCGGTGCACGACGTTCCTCACGGCGAGGTCCGTGCGGTGTGGTACGACTCTCCCACCCTGCAGATGAAGCGCCGCATGATGATTTACCTTCCTCCAGGCTATGAGGAAAGCCGCCAGAAGTTCCCCGTGCTCTATCTGCTGCACGGTAGCGGTGGCGACGAGACCGTTTGGCTGGAGCAAGGCCGAGCCGCTCAAATCCTTGACAACCTCATCGCCAGCGGCAAGGCAGTCCCGATGATCGTCGTCATGCCCAACGGCAACGTCGATGAACAGGCGGCATCCAACATGAGTGCCCTGGGCAACGTACAGCCCACGTTCGCCCACCCGAAGTGGATGGAAGGCACCTTCGAGTCCAGCTTCAACGACATCATGAACTGGGTGGACAAAAACTTCCGCACACGCGCCTCCAAACGCACACGCGCCATCGCGGGCTTGTCAATGGGTGGCTACCATTCGCTTTACATCAGTGCCAACCAACCCGATGACTTCGCCTATGTGGGACTGTTCTCGCCTGCTATCGGTCGCATGGACCAGGGCAAGAGCAAAATCTATGACGATATCGAGTCAAAACTCGTCACCCAGTTCAGGCTGCACCCCCGCCTCTACTGGATGGGCATCGGCAAGGACGACTTCCTCTACAAGGACAACGCCGAGTTCCGCAAACTGCTCGACAAAAACCGTCTGCGCTACACCTATCATGAGAGCGCAGCAGGCCACGAGTGGGCCAACTGGCGCGACTACCTGGTCATCTTCACCCAACTGCTGTTCAAGTAAGCACAACCTAACTCCTAACTTCTAACTCATCACAGATGCTCGAAACCCTCATCCATTTCTTCACCCAATGGGGCTACTTCGGACTGTTTCTGGGGTCGTTCCTGGCGGGCAGCATTGTCCCCTTCAGCAGCGAGGCGCTCGTCGTCGCCTGCGTGGGACCGTTGCACATGGATCCTGTCACCAGCCTGTTTGTGGCGCTGGCAGGTAACGTGAGCGGCGGCATGACGTGCTACTACATCGGCCACTTGGGAAAAATTGAATGGATCGAGAAATATGCCCGCGTGAGCGAGGAAAAACTCAACCGCGCCCTGCATTTCATGAAGAACCGCGGCGCATGGATGGGTTTCTTCGCCTTCGTGCCCATGCTGGGCACCGCCATCAGTGTCGCCTTGGGTTATGTGCGCTCCAATCCATGGATTGTGCTACTGACCATGACCATCGGCAAGTTCTTGCGTTACGCCGCCATCATCTGGGGCTCCCTCAAACTCATCAACCTTTTCTAACAACTCCTAACTTCTAACTCCTAACTCCTAACTAATATGACTCCTCTTGAAATTCATAACGAAGTGCTTGCCGGACGCATCATCAAGCACCTGGAACGCCGCAACTTCAACGCCCACTACTGCCCCACGGCAGCCGAGGCCATCAAACTCATCAAGTCGCTCATGCCACAGGGCAGCAGCGTCACCTGGGGCGGCCGCGCCAGTGCTACCTCGACGCGATGGATGTGGACTTTTTCCTCACCAGCGCCAACGCCATCACCCAGGACGGCGTCATCGTCAACATCGACGGTCGCGGCAACCGCGTCGCTGCCATCACCTGGGGACCGCACAATGTGATCCACGTCATCGGCATCAACAAGGTGGCGTCTACCGTCGAGGCGGCTCTCGCCCGAGCCCGCAACGTCGCCGCTCCCATCAACACGGCACGGTTGGGCTGTGACACGCCATGCAAAATCGACGGCGTGTGCCACAACTGCAACTCGCCGCAGTGCATCTGCAACTACATCCACTTCACCCGCAACAGTTTCCCCGCCCATCGCCACACGGTCGTCCTCATCGGCGAGTCTTGGGGATATTGACGCATCTCTCTGAAATGCTCTTTTTGAAGCATTTATTTTGCATTTTACTAAAAATCATGTAACTTTGGGGTGTAAATCAAATTATAACCTCAATATCACATCAGCTTTGCTATGGCAAGAACCATCACATTCAACGAGCTGCGACGCATAAAGAACCGTTTGCCCGAAGGCTCGATCCACACCATCGCCGACAAACTCAACCTGCCGGTTCAGTCGGTGCGCAACTATTTTGGCGGGTCAAACTATGAATTCGGCACCAACATGGGTTTCCACCTGGAGCCCGGACCCGACGGGGGACTTGTCGTGCTCGACGATCCTCAAATCCTTGACATGGCGCTCGAGATCCTCGAGAACCAGAGTGAATAATAACACCAACCGTTAACGCATCATCACGCAATGGACAACAACAAAACCAACAACGACCCTAACCGACTGATCACCGTCGCCATCCACACCTTCGACCGGGCGGTGGAACTCAAGAACACCCTTGAGGATGAAGGCATCGAGGTGGTCCTCCACAACGTCAACCTTGACGAGAAGGTACTGGCCAGCGGCGTGAGGGTGCGCATCCGCGAACGCGACCTGCCCCTGGCCCTGCAGGTCATCGAGTCGCCCGAGGCCGGCACCATCGACAAGCGGTGTGTGCTGCTGCCGGTGGACTTCAGCAAATACTCGCTCAAGTCCGTCAGACTGGGTATGGAATATGCCCGTCGCAGCCGCGGCAAGGTGCTGCTGCTGCACAGCTATATCAACGAGCGCCACACCATGTCACTGCCCTTTGGCAGCGACCGCTACGACAGCCCCGAGGATGAGGTGAAAGCCATCAAAAAAGACGCCAAACAGCGCATGAGCGAATTTGTGCAGATGCTGCAAGACAAAATTGCTGCCGGAGAGTTGCCCAAGGTCAAAATCGAGACCAAGGTCACCGAAGGCATCCCCGAGGAGCAGATCCTTCACTATGCCCAAAAGTATGACGTGGCACTCATCGTCATGGGCACCAGCGGCACGAACCGTCGCCGCCAGAACCTCATCGGCAGCGTGGCAGGCGAAGTGATGGACGCCTGCAAGTTCCCCATCTTCACCGTGCCCATCGGCATGCCCGATGTGGGCTTGACCGACATCACTCATGTGGCGTTTTTCTCTAACCTCATCCAGCAGGACTTGATTTCATTCGACCGTTTCGCACGCCTGTTCAACATGCGCGGTGTCGATGTCACCATCATCCCCGTGGTCGAGAAAAAAGAACGCCGACTCGTCGACCAGTCACTGCAACAGCTGCTGCAGTATTGCCGCGAGCATTATCCCGAGTGCAACTTCAGGACCAAGCGCATACCCGCCAAGACATTCATCGAGAGTTTTGCGCAGTTTGCGACCGACGAGAAGGTGCAGCTCATCGCTGTCCCCAACAAGAAGTCGAGCATCTTCTCCCGCCTATTCAATCCCAGCATCGCCCACCGCGTCCTGTTCCAGACCGACACGCCCATGCTCGTCGTTCCCATGTGATTCCCTGACGCACCCAGGCGCATGCACGTTTCCCACTGCTGCCACAGTGGCGGCTAATCCATTAAACTGAATCATCATGAATCTGAATCTCATCACTTTTGCTTCATCGCTGGCCTCAAGAGAGTCTATCTTCACCGATCACCACACGCTCCTCGACGCCATCGGCGAGAAATATGACGTGCGATACATCTTCCCCGAGGAACTCGGCAACACCATCCCCGAGGGCGCCACGATGGTGCTCGTCGGCAGCGGTGGTGTCGAGGAGATGGTCAAGGCCAACATCGACCGCCTGCCCCCCTATGTCGTGCTCATCGCCGACGGACTGAAAAATTCACTCGCCGCCTCACTCGAAATCCTCTCATGGATGCGCATGAACGGCCGTTATGGACGCGTGCTGCATGGCCCCACCAGTTTCATCATGCAAGGCATCGACGACTATGCCGCCGCCCACAGCGCCATCACCCGCCTCAACGGCAAGCGCGTGGGTGTCATCGGCAAACCCTCAGGCTGGCTCATCGCCAGCAACGTGGACTATGCCGCCATGCGCGAGCGTTGGGGCGTGGAGATGGTCGACATCCCCCTCGACGAGGTGGTCAAGGGCTATGAGGCTGTCACTGCCGACGAGGTGCAGAACATCACCGATGAGTTCATCAACAAGGCCATTGGTGTCAAGGAGCCGTCACGCGACGAGGTCGTCAAGGCCATGCGCCTCTACCGTTCGGTAAAAGGCATCGTGGAACGTTACCGCCTCGACGCCTTCACCCTCAACTGCTTCGACCTCATCCCCACCACCCGCACCACGGGCTGCGTCGCGCTCGCGTTGCTCAACCAGCAAGGCATCCCCGCCGGCTGCGAGGGCGACGAGCAAACGCTGCTCACCATGCTTGCCGTGCAGGCCGCCACGGGCGAAATGACCTTCATGGCCAACCCGTCCAAGATTCTGGACAACGCCGCCCACGAGATGGTCTTTGCCCACTGCACCATCGCCCCCGCGATGACCGACCGCTACATCGTGCGCGACCACTACGAGTCGTTGAGCGGTGTCGCCGTCGAGGGCATCTTCAACCCCATGGACATGACCGTCATCAAGTGTGGCGGCAGGGGCATGGAACGTTACTTCATCAGCAAGGCGCAACTGCTCGAGTGCACCACCAACCCCAACATGTGCCGCACCCAGCTGCACCTGCGCCTCGACCAGCCGTTGGACTACTTCCTTGAGCGCAGCATCGGCAACCACCACGTCATCATCCGCGGTGACCACGCCGACCGCCTCACCGCCATCCTGCGCATGCTCGGCGCCAACGTCACAACTTGACATTGCCGACACCCCCAAGGATTTAAGGAATCATTTTTCAACTTTCGATTTGTCTATGTAACTTTGAAGCCATGTTGAAACAGTTATTATCCTTAAGGTATATCCAGTGGCGCCGCAACTTCAGTTGGAAGAAATTTCTGGCGGTGCTTTATCTCGTTGGTGTCATGCTGATGATGATTGTGGGTATACTCTTTGCGAGTCGCGCCATGTTAGCCAGTCTGCTGGGCAATTTACCGCCGGCAGCATTGGCTATCGCGCTGGTAACGACGCTGGCCTTGCCCGACTTCATGTTGAAAATGATGTGGAACACCGATGCCGTGGTGATGGACGACTTCCTGCGCACCAAGCCCGTTCCATCCCGTGTGTGGAACCGATTCATAGCCATCGCGCTCGCGGTCGACCCTTGGAACTTGGTGATGCCGATGTTCATGGCCCTGGTGGGCGCATTTTTGCTGCCCGCCGGAGTAACGGTCCTGGCCGTTGTGGCCACCTTGGTGCAGACGCTGATGCTGTCATGGCTGGTGGCTGATATCCACAAGGCTCCTGACATCGAGCACTCGCTGCCGTTGTGGATAGGTGCGGTGGTTTATTACTTGGGAATGACGAGCGTGGGCGCCATCCTGATTGTGTTGACCATGATGTCTGGAATGACCTTGCATTTGCCTGGTTCGCCGTGGACCGAGCTGATGTTGTTCATCGTGCTGGACATTGTGTTGACGGTGGTGCTCTACCTCTACTTTTGCCACATGCGCGCCTACGACGAGCATGAGCAGCACGCCAACAACGTTCGCTCGGTGGGCGACGTGACGCTCTTCTCCACCGAATACCTGAGCGTGTTGCGCAGCAAGCGCTTCCGCGTCCCGATGCTCATCTTCACTGTCCTGTTTCTCCTGCAGGGCTATATGCAACTGGTCGATGGTGAAGGGGGGCAGGGGATATTCGGTCTGTACCTTCTGTTAGCCTGGCCGTCGATGTTTCTGGGTCAGTGGGTGTTCGGCATCGAGGGCAACTACTTCCACGGCCTGTGGACCAAGCCTTATTCCATCGAGCACATGTTACAGAACAAGTACAAGTTCTTTATCCTGCTCACGTTGGCCATGGCAGTGTTGCTGATCCCGGCCATTTTCTTCATGGGGCTGCGGCCCACCACGCTCTTGGCACTGTTCTTGTTCTTGGGCTGCGGCCAGAGCCTGTTGATGATGCCCACGTGCCTGTTCTCCACGCGCGTGGACCTGTTCACGTCGGCCTTCTTCAACTATCAGGGGGCAAATATGAGTGTGTCCATATATTCGATCGTTATAATCATTCCGCTGATAATTTATATCATTTGTGCCGACGTGTTGTCACCGCTGTTGGGTGACGCCATCATGGCAGCCATCGGCCTTGCCGCACTGGCTGTTCACCGTCCGTGCATCCGCCTGCTGGCGCAGAAGTGGAAGAACAATCGGTATGAGAATATGGAGAGATATTTGAAATAATTTAGAGTTTTAGTGTTTAGTACAGATGGATATCAAGATAACAAACCTCAAGAAAGAGTATGACTGGGTCACGGTGCTCGACATCCCCGATCTGACCCTGGCCTCGGGCGAACTGATTGGTCTGGTGGGGAATAACGGTGCTGGCAAGACCACGCTGATGCGTCTTATCCTCGATGTGATTAGTGCCTCTTCTGGCTATGTGGAGAGCGACGGACGTCGGGTGGATGAGGACGAATTGTGGAAGACCTATACAGGCTCTTTCATCGACGGCAATTTCCTCATCGACTTCTTCACGCCCGAAGAGTATTTCTCCTTCATCGGTCGCATCTACGGCATTGACAAGGACACGCTTGAGCAGCGTTTGAAACCCTTCGAACCACTGATGCACGGCGAAATCATGGGCACAAGTAAATTCCTGAAGGACTTCTCACAAGGCAACCGTCAGAAGGTCGGCATCATCGGGGCAATGATGATTCAGCCCAAGGTGCTTATCCTCGACGAGCCCTTCAACTACCTGGATCCGTCGTCACAGATGATTGTGGCCCGCCTCATCGAACAGCAGAACCGCGAGTTGGGCACCACCGTGCTCATCTCTAGCCACAACCTCAGTTTCATCACCGACATCTCCTCCCGCATCCTGCTCTTGGAGAAAGGTGTTGTCGTGAAGGACCTGGACAACCGCGAGGGCATCGCCGAGGGCATTCTCAAGGCTTACTTCCAGCAACAGAATCCCATCACCCCTCCCGAGGGACAGGAATAGAGCGGGAACAGCCACTTGAGGCGAATGATGCCTTACCGCCATCCTGCGCATGCTGGGTGCCACCCCGATCTGACAAGAAATCATCTATTGACCGATATTAACTCATCTCATCACAAATGAAACTATTACGTTTATTCACCATCATAGCAGTGATGCTGTTCTTGGGCTCCAGGAACACTGCCATCGCCCAGGGGACTGCCCAGGCGCCCGGTTTCGACAAGGCCGTTATCGAGGCCCTCAGCAGTCAAGTCTTCAGTGACGATGACTATACCGCCGACCCGACCTTCTTCGTCAAGGCCGTCGCTCAGGTCGAAGCCCTGCTCACCTACTTCGAACAGAAATACGACATCAAGACTATTCGCAACGGCGTGATTGAAGTGGCACACGGCAACCAACCCTTCGGCGAAGAAGACACCGAACTCTTCAAAAGTCTCAACTTCTTGAGTTCCAGCCTATATAACCAAGAATCCAAGATGGACGAGGCAACCCGCGAAGCCTACATGAAATTTCAACAGCACAGCGAAGCCGTCAGAGGCTTCTAACCACCCCAGCCGAGAAATTCGTGTCATTCGTAGTTCAAGACCGAAGTCCTCACGTTAAGCCGCTAAGGCGCTAAAATTTCAATTGGCATTCGCGCTCCCTCCTCGGCAGCGCATCCGCCATACACGCGGCTTCAGCCGCCACATCCACCGCGGACGAAAGCCCGCCTCGCTCCTCCCTCCCCGCTCCACTCTCCTCGGCGGGCGCGAGCCCGCCAAATTCCGTCAAAAAGCAATGGGACGTTTTGAACTCCATTTTCCTAACCAACTGGTTTTCAATATCGTTTTTCCTTGCAACGATTGAAAGGGGGTGGTGCGGAAATGATAAAGAAACTTAAAAGCACATTTTGCCCCTTACTGATGCAAAGGTAAATCAATACCGCCGCCAGCGCCATGTCAAAAAGCTTTTTATTCGTGTTGTTTCGCAAGCGTTGTAATTGCTTCGAAGGAGCTGATCAGGTCGAAAATCCTATTTTGTGAATAAACACCATGCAAGTGGGTCGAAGATCCACGCCACTTGATGATGGAAGTATCGGGACAAAAGTGCCTCGTAGAGGGACACACTCCCACCCTCCGAGATAATCGCGTAACCTATGGTGACAATCGACCCTTTTCTGCCTTACTTTACAGTGATATGTCGCCTTTGACGGTTAAATCTCAGGATTATCAAGAACGAGGCGCAGGCCAAGACGGTTATATGAGTTCGTCATGTTTTCCACGTCGCGATAGGACACGCGCCCAAGTCTAGCTGAGGAGTACCAGCTACCGCCGCGGAACACTCGCTGTGTACCTGTTTCTGGTCCTGTTGGGTCAATTTGAGCTTCGGCTGAGTATCTGGCGTACCAGTCTTGCACCCACTCCCACACGTTGCCGGTCATGTCATAAATTCCCAATTCATTCGGCGCTTTTGTCGCCACGACATGAGACATCGCATCACTGTTGTCCTCATACCAAGCGACAGCATCGATGTCATTGCTGCCAGAGTATTTATAGCCTTCGCTTTTGTTGCCGCCACGGGCAGCATACTCCCATTCGGCCTCGGTGGGCATACGGAACTGTTTGCCTGTCATCTGATTCAGTTGGGTGATGAATTCCTGGCAGTCATTCCAGGAGACCATTTCTACAGGGCGATTCGGGTCATCTGCAAAATAACTCGGATTGCTCCCCATCACCGCTTGCCACAATGCCTGGGTCACTTCGGTCTGGCCGATGTAGAAAGAAGACAAGGTCACCTCATGAACTGGCTTTTCATCATTGTATGCATCATCGCCTTGTTCAGCGGTTGCACCCATCATGAATGTGCCGCTCTCCACAGGCACCATCTTGAACGACACACCGTTGACCGTAATTGTCTGCGTCCCTTCAGGCTCTACCGGCTCTTCAGGGTCAATGGGCCATTGGTCAGTGAGCATGAAGTTGATGAGTGTCGTCAGGTCATCCATGCTTACACCTCCGCTGTGGTTGACGTCGGCATTGGTGAGGCTGATGCCCTCGGCATTGTCGGTGAGCAAGTAGTTGATCATCGTTGTCAAGTCATCCATGTTGACGAAACCGTCACAGTTTACATCACCCCTTAGTCCCAAGGTTACTTGACATTCCTCGTTTGCAAAAGGAACCTCTACACCTTCTTCGGTGGTAAATAGCGTGTTGCATAGGGTGATAACAGCTGGGGCTACAAAACTGTCGCTTGCAGTGATGTCAAAGGTCACGAGAGCACCGCTGTTACCAATATATGATTTTAATTTCAAGGAGTAGGACATCAGACGATAAGCACTTTCGGAGAATGCACTGATTGTCAACACATGGTTGGAATTCTTACGCTCGGTAAGGGCAAAGGATTCTTCGTCAACGCTCAATCCTTCAGGAAGAATCAAGTCGCTTTGGAAGGCGGTATAAGCTATCTCATTGTCAAGATTAATGCTGATAGTGCGGGTTTCACCCGGAGATATCGAAAAATCCGTAATATAGAACCGATCGGTAGCATTGGCGAATAGTGCCACAATTGCCAACAAAACAAATGATATATTCTTTTTCATCTAGTTTACTTTTTTAGGACGAATCAATGTTATTTCAGGATGACTTTGCTAGTAGTGCAGCTGCCGTCAGTATAGGTTGTAACGACAAGATTGATACCGGGCATCGGTGCCTTTATCTGCTGACCAGCGAGGTTGAAATAGTCAACTTTTGCGATAGTCTTGCCGCCCACCAGCTCGTTGACAGCTGTCGCGTTATTGACATTGATACTGAAGGCATCAAGCATCACGCTCTGGCAATTTGCAGTCACCAGTTCGATGCCATCCACAGTGATGTCTCCAGCGACAAGAGCCGTAGCGGTAACCTCGAAGGTCAAGAGTGCCCCACTATGACCATCAATGACATCGATAGCCGGCGAGTAGCACAGGGCTCGTATTGTACCATCACCAATGGCGTTCACGTCAAAGGCGTGTCTGCCAGCGCGGTCGGTCACCTGGAAGTTGCAGGCGGTCAAGCCGTCGGGCAGATGCAGATCGAGCTGGAAGGCGCAGTAGTCCAACGCATTGTCAAGTTCAATAGTCACTGTCCTGGTCTCGCCTGTCGCGAGCGTGATGCCCTCTCCGCTCATGCGGTCACTGCTCGTCCCAAGGGCGGGCATACGTATGAGCACATTCCTCGTCGGGGTCATGATCAGGTTGGAGATCAGCATGATGTCGGTCACGGTGATGTTGCCGTCACCGTTCA
>CACZVR010000068.1 GCA_902784675.1 uncultured Bacteroidales bacterium
GTAGAGGGCATCATCCCACATGTAGTCACTCTCTTTTCGCCGCTGTTGGTCGTCGTGACGGTCATAGGCAATGAGCAGACTCACGGTGTGAGGCTTCCTGCCCTCGTTGCTCAGCGAGTTCATTCTGTTGGCATTGCGGGGTGGTTGGGTCATGGTTACGCGAGTGTAGATGGTAATGTGATCATCCCCCTCGGCGGTGAGCGTGATGGTGGCAGTCAGGGGTTTTTCGTCAAGGCCCTGCTTGTAGTGCAGGTCAAGGATGGCATAGTCCCTGACGAGTCTTGCCTGATCTCCCTCACCCTCGATGAGCGCGGTGCGCAGGTCGAAGTCACGTATTTCTTCAGGGTCGGTGATGCGTTGTTGCCCGCTTGCTGTGTTCACAGTCATGAACAGCAATGTGCATTGGGGAAGTGGAGCAATGTTCTCCATGAACTTCCACAATCCAAACGGCCATTTCTGGAGAGCGTAGTTAGCGATTTCAAGTTGGCGTTTGTCATCGAATTGATGCCTGAATTCTTGGCGGCGTATCATGTACATTGTGCGATCATGCTTGTAGAGCTCACTTTCCAGATCGATGTTGCCCGATTCCTTTGCGATAGCGATGGCCTCGTCGAAATCCTTGACCCATTCACGCTGGAAGTGGAAGGCGGCACTCAGCTCATGCTTGAGTTCTTCGGGGTCGATGCTGTTGTTGAAGAAGGACATGTGCACGTTCACCTCGTTGTTCTCGTTTTCAATAGAGTAGGTGAACTTGAACAAGATGTTGCTGTTGTTGCGATCGTTACATTTGGAACGCACAAGGTCCAGATGGCTGATTGGGGCTGAAGCCATGCAGGGGTAACTCACCTCCACGCAGTCGTCTTGCTGGCGGAAGGAGGCGACAAAGTGACCGGCTTGGAACTCAAAATGGATGATGGTCGCGTTGTCTTCTTTCTTGATGTCGCAGGTGCAGTTGCAATCTTTGAGAAATTTCTCAAAACTCTTGATGGCAGATTCTTTTTTTCTCCTGATGCGCATAGTCGTAGATGTGTTAGTGCGTTAATTTGTCAGTGTGATAAGGGTAAAATGTATTAAATGACTGCAATTATCGTGCCAAGGTGGGGAAGGTGCCTCCAAAGTAACGGCGCTGCAAGTTCAGATAGGCTGCGGTGTCGGTTTTCACCAGTTCGTGCCAGCGGTTCAGGCTGTCACACAGGCTTTGGCGCTCCTTGGCCACCAACCAAGACTGGAATTGTGACAGGCTGATGGGGACTGAACGGTCCAGATTTGGCAGGTTGGCTGCCATGGCCCGTGCAATGGAACGGTTGACAACAGCGTACTTGATTTCTCCTGCCGAAACCATCATCATGAGTTGTTCGGGGCCATACAATTCATCGACATGGACATAGATGGTGTCACCGATTTCGCGGCTCAGGCTAGCGATGCGCTGCACCATGGGTGAGCCCTTGACCACCCAAACCGTGTCACCCGCAAGATCCAATTGGGAGTGGATGGCGTGTCTGCTGCGACGTTGCACGAGCACTTGCTGGTCGATGTAGATGGGCTCGGTGAAAGCAAAACGTGCCGTGTCACCTGCTGTCATGGGAAATTGTGCCACCACCATGTCAAAACGTCCGTCTTCAAGTCCTGACAAGGCTTTCTCGAGCGTCACTACAGGGTGAAACTTCATGGGGTGTCCCACACGCTTTGAAATCATGCGCAGCAAGTCATAATTGTAGCCACCAAGTGTGTCATCATAGGTGTAGTAAGTCACGGGAGAATACTCGATGGCTATGTCAAGCGTGTCGCCACCGCTGGGCTGATCGTTAATGGCAAGCTTGGGGCGGTCGCACAGGCTCAACGCCACCATGCATCCCACCACTACAGCGAGCAGTGCGCCATATAGTGCTAATTGACCTTTTTTCGCGGAGTGTTCTTGTCTTATCATTGCCATCGTTTCCTATTGTAGTGCAAAGGTACAACTTTGTTGTCATTTCTGCAAGAGCTGCTCATGACCTTTTAGGGCTTGGTTTGACCCTGCCGGAAAAAGAACAACCGCCAACTCTGGTGAGCTGGCGGCTGTGATGTGGATGAAAGCTTGGATTAGCGGGCGTTGTAGGCCTCGAGGGCTTTCTCGAGCACTACCAAGGCACGCTTCAGGTCTTCGATCTTGAGCACATAGGCCATGCGCACCTCGTCCTTGCCCAGGCCGGGGGTGGCATAGAAACCGCTGGCTGGAGCCATCATCACGGTCTCGCCCTCATAGTTGAACTCTTCAAGACACCAACGGCAGAAGTCGTCAATGTCCTTCACGGGCAGCTTGCTCACTGTGTAGAAGGCACCCATGGGCATCGGGCAGAAGACGCCGGGAATCTTGTTCAGGCCCTCGACCAGGCAGTTGCGACGAGCGATATACTCGTCATAAACGCCCTTGTGGTAAGCCTGGGGAGCGTCGAGCGATGCCTCGGCAACGATTTGACCGAGCAGGGGAGGGCTCAAACGGGCCTGGGCCAGCTTCATAGCGGCGGCACGCACTTCCTTGTTGCGGGTGATGAAGGCACCGATGCGGATACCGCACTCGCTGTAGCGCTTCGACACACTGTCAATCATGATGACGTTGTTCTCGATACCCTCGAGGTGCATGGCGCTGGTGTAGGGTGCATCGCTGTAGATGAACTCGCGGTATACCTCGTCGGCGAAAAGGAACAGGTCATATTTCTTCACCAGGTCACGCAGACGCATCAGCTCCTCGCGGCTGTAGAGAGTGCCGGTCGGGTTGTTGGGGTTGCAGATCATGATGGCGCGGGTGCGCTCGTTGATGACCTTCTCAAACTCCTCGACGGGGGGCAGGGCAAAGCCGTCCTCGATGTGGGTGGTGATGGTGCGTACCACGGCACCGGTCTCGCAGGCAAAGCCCATGTAGTTGGCATAGGCGGGCTCGGGAATGATGACTTCGTCACCAGGGTTCAGGCAGACCATGAAGGCCATCTGCACGGCCTCGCTGCCACCGCAGGTAACGATAATGTCGTCAACACTCAGATCGATGTTATAGCGCTTGTAGTAGCCCACCAGTTTCTCCACATAGCTGGGAATGCCCTGCGAGGGGCTGTACTCGAGCACCTTGCGGTCAACGTGCTTGATTGCTTCCAGACCTTCCTCGGGGGTGTGGATGTCGGGCTGACCGATGTTCAGGTGATAAACTTTGATACCACGCTTCTTAGCTTCGGCTGCAAACGGAGCCAGCTTACGGATAGGAGAAGCCGGCATCTTCACGCTGCGTTCTGATAATTTAGGCATAATCTTATTGAAATTGATAGGTTTATTGTAATGATATTAAATTGTTCTTACGGCGGGCAAAATTACGAAAAAAAACAGGTCCCCCAAAATTTTTCATGAAAAAGGTCATGCGGCAGGACCTCGATTTCGAGTCCTGCCGCATGACGGCTATTGACGGGGGCTCGCAATTAAGCCCTTAGTGGGATTCTGATGGTTACTTCTTGTAATCGTTGATGATGTTCTCGATGGTGTCGTCGATGCGCATGCGGTAGAACGAGCGCCAAACGAAGAAGATAGCGACGAGTACGAAGACGATACCTACCCAAGGCGCGAACTCACGGAAGTTCTCGCTGATGGCCATCTCCATGGCGAGCAGACCGAACAGGGTGGTGAACTTGATGATGGGGTTGAGCGAAACCGACGAGGTGTCCTTGAACGGGTCACCCACGGTGTCACCGACAACCGAAGCATCGTGCAGGTCGGTACCCTTGAGGTCGAGGTCTACCTCAACCACCTTCTTGCTGTTGTCCCAGCTACCACCGGCGTTAGCCATGAACACGGCCTGGAACAGACCGAACAGGGCAATCGAGATGAGGTAGGAAACGAACAGCGATACCGCATTGTTGCCACCCACACTACCAGGTGATGCGAGGCATGCGAAACCGAGTGCGAAGAAGAAGATAGCCAAGAAGATGTTGAACATACCCTTCTGAGCATACTGGGTGCAGATCTTCACCACCTCGACCGACGACTTGGTGTCGGCCTTCTTGGGTGCATTGGGATCGAGCTTGATGTGGTCCTTGATGAAGGCTACGGCACGGTTGGCACCGACAGTAACGGCCTGGGTCGAAGCACCGGTGAACCAGTAGATGACACAGCCACCCAGCAGGAAGCCGATGATGGTGTAAGGATTCAACAGGTTAAGCAGGCTGGCAGGGTCAACGCCGAGGGTCTTCTGAATCACAAGGATGATTGAGAAGATCATCGTGGTGGCACCCACGACAGCGGTACCGATGAGCACGGGCTTGGCAGTAGCCTTGAAGGTGTTGCCTGCACCGTCATTCTCCTCGAGGTAGTGCTTGGATTTCTCCCAATCGGGCTTGAAGCCGAAGTCACGCTCGATTTCCTCGTCCTTGTCGGGCACTTCCTCGATGAGGGAGAGCTCATAGACGCTCTGTGCATTGTCGGTCACGGGGCCGTAGCTGTCCACAGCGATGGTGACAGGACCCATACCCAGCATACCGAAAGCCACGAGGCCGAAGGCGAAGATGGCGGGATAGGACATGAGCGCCTCGGGAATGTCGATTGAGAAGGCATAGCCGACGAACATCAGCAGCACGAATGCCAGACCGGTCCAGAAACCGGAGAAGTTACCGGCAACGAAACCGCTGAGGATATTCAGTGAAGCGCCACCGTGATGAGAAGCCTTAACGACCTCCATCACATGGCCACTCTTGGGCGAAGTGAAGATTTTTGTGATTTCGGGGATGAGGGCTGCGCCCAGGGTACCCATCGAGATAATGCTGGCCAACTGCCACCACAGGTTGGGCTGGCCGTCGATGTTGCCCAGCTGCATATAGGAAACGACATAGGTCACAGCGATACTCAGCACGCTGGCGAACCACACGAGGGAGGTGAGCGGTTTCTCGAAGTCGAGGCTGTCCTTGCCGGCATATTTTGCCTTGCAATAAGCCTTGTTGACCCAGTAGGCCACAACGCTGGTGATGACCATGAGGATACGCATCGAGAAGATCCACACGAGCAGGTTCTTCTGCATCTCGGGATCCTTGACAGCGAGCAGGATGAACGATACCAGAGCGACGCCAGTCACACCGTAGGTCTCAAAACCGTCGGCAGTGGGGCCAACGCTGTCACCAGCATTGTCACCAGTACAGTCGGCAATCACACCAGGGTTGCGGGGGTCGTCCTCACCGATCTTGAAGACAACTTTCATCAAGTCACTGCCGATGTCGGCAATCTTGGTAAAGATACCGCCGGCGATGCGCAGGGCGCTGGCACCGAGGCTCTCACCAATAGCGAAGCCGATGAGACATACACCAGCCAGATGCACAGGGACAAAGAGCAAGATGACCAACATGATGATGAGCTCAACGCACACCAGCATCACGCCAATGCTCATACCAGCGTTCAAGGGAATGTTGAGCAAGCGCAGCGGGTCGCGGCGCAACGAGGCAAACGCCATGCGGGCGTTAGCGTAGGTGTTCATGCGGATACCGTAGGCTGCTACGGCATAAGAGCCTAGCATACCGATCACGGTCGATAACAGGATGATAAGCACCTCACCCACCGACATGTGGCTCAATCCGCCGAAGTAGAAGGCGACCACTACGCCGATGAAGATGAACAGGATGGCCAGGAAACGGCCCTGCTGTTTGAGGTAGGTTGAACAGGTCTTGTAGATCACCTCGCCGATTTCACGCATGGCGGGATGAACCGGCAGGCTCTTGGTCTTCAAGAAATGATATACACCGAAGAGCATTCCCAGCACGCAGACCAGGAATCCCCAGTGCAGAAAACTGAGGTCATGCAGCGACTGTGGCATCACCAAGTCGGCTTCGCTGGCGCTCATGCCAAGGCTTGAGGCCAACGCCATCAGGAGAATAGAAGATTTCTTCATAGATTTCTAATTGTGTTTATTGTATGTTGATTGTTGAAAGTTCAGGGTTTTCACGAGACTTCATTGCTGAAATCGGGCGCAAAGATACTACCATTTTATTTAATAGGTGTAATTTTATTGAGAAATTAACACTCTAAGCAGCGAAAAAAACAGTTTCGCGTTGTTAAAACGGCTAAAAGAATGGCAAAAAAGTCGAGTTTTGTTGCCTTTTGCTGGCAAAATGCCGACTCTTTTGCCAAAACGATGGCAAAATCCCAGATTACGATTTGTAATCCAAGCCTTAGCTATTCAAACACATAATTAAGGAAATCGTTCAAGGGTTTGAGAGGTTGTAAGTCACCAGCAACACGTTCCACCCAGTCGTCGCAGTCAAAGTAACTTTCATCGAGGTTCTTGACTAGCAAATACTCTTTCATCTTGAGGAAACGAGCCATGGGGTGATCCTTTGGGTAACCCTTGGGTATCATTTTCAAGGAACGTGATATCCACTGGTAGCGAGAGGTGATCTCGGGATTGTTGATGATGGAGAGGAATTCCTCGGGTTCGGCATCGATGAGTCCGCGCAACTGGTCAATGATCTGTTTTTCGGGCAACCAGATGCCACCGCACAGCATCAGTTCTTCGACCCCGAAGTGGACGTAATAGCATGACTGCACCGTGTGTCGACCACCACGGCCGATGACGCCCGAAAAATAATTCTTGTAGGGGCGCTTGTCATGGGAGAAGCGCGTGTCGCGGTAGATGCGGTACACGCTGTCCTTGACATTGAGTCCGCGCGCTTGCGGGTCAAAGTCGGCGACTAGGCCGATGAGCCGCTGCATATCCTGCTCCCAAGGCCCACGCAAGGCATCGAACTGATCTTTGCGAGCTTTGAACCATGTGCGGTCGTTGTTGATGGCAAGTTGGCGCAGGAAAGCCAAAATCTCCCTGATGTTACTGGCTGATTTCATCGTCATGTTGATTGATTATTGTTGAATGCAAAGATAACGATTCCGCTCGAAATGGCAAAATATAATCATCAACGGGTATTTTCTTTCAGTAAATGAATTGCAGCAAAATGGTGCAAAATGCGGTAAACCATCAACCATCAAAATAAAAATTATTAAAAATTATCATGAAAATCTTTGTATTATTAAAAAACCGTTATTATCTTTGGGGCGCGAAAGAATCTTAAAAAGCTCATTTCAATTCCTAAATAACCTTATATTATTACTTAAAAGAATAGGCTTATGAAAAAAATCTTTCTTTTCTTGACTTTCGTCATTATGGCGATGTCATTGTCGGCAGCCCCTGTTGACCAGGCGACAGCCATGAGGAAAGCGCAAAGTTTTCTGAATGAATTTTATGGAGGTCAGATTATGGCACCATCGGCCAAGCAACCCGTGTTGCTTAAAGCCGAGATGGGAAGCGTGATGCGCCATCAACCTGTCTATTACATTTTCAACACGTCAACCACCTTCCTCGTTGTTGCCGGTGATGACCGTGCCGAGGAAATCCTGATGGTGGGTGACCGTCCTTTGAGAGATGTGAATAACTTGCCCATGGGTATGCGTGACATGCTGGGGCAATACAAAGATCAGATTATGTATCTGCAGGAGCATCCGGGCATGCGTTCAAGCACGCTGGTCGTTCCTAAAGCTCCGAGTCTGAATGCTACGACCTATGGCCCACTGCTGACCTGCAACTGGGACCAGGAGGCACCTTATTATAATCAGTGTAAATTCGGTAGCTACCAGTGCTTGACGGGCTGTCCCGCCACATCGGCGTCGATGGTGTTCTACTTCTGGAAGTATCCCACCGCAGCGACTCCCGTTGTTCCTGGCTACAAGTCCACCATCAGCTATTCAAGCTATGGTTCCAAGAGCTACACTCACTCGGCATTGCCCTCAACGACGTTTGACTGGGCCAATATGCTGGATGATTACACTGGCAGCTACACGACTGCCCAGGGAACCGCAGTGGCCACGCTGATGCACTATGTGGGTCAAGCCGAGCGCATGGGTTATGGAACGAGTGCAGCAGGTGGTAGCGGTGTGAGTGTTGACAGTGTATGCAACATTCGTGACGCTTTCACCTTCTTCGGTTATGATTCCAGCACCACCCGCTTCGTCAAGAAGACCAGTGCCTATAGCGGTGGCACCACGCTCTATACCGATTCTCAGTGGGCTGCGTTGATTCAAGAGGAGATGGCCGCGGGCCGTCCCATCGTCTTCTGTGCCGTTAGCTCCAATGCCGGTGGCCATGCCTTCAACGTTGACGGTTATCGCAGCAGTGATAACAAATACCACATCAACTTCGGTTGGAGTGGTGACGGTAACGCTTGGTGTGCGCTTAACTCCTTCGGTTACAGCAGCTACAACTTCAATGTGTATCAGCAGATGGTGATCGGTATCCAGCCGCCCAGTGGCTCGACTGCCACTCCGACGCTGAGTGTCAGCCCCACTTCGCTGAGCTTTAGCACAACGGTTGGTCAGACGGTGACCAAAACCTTCACCGTTACCGGTAGCAACCTCACTGGCAATGTGACCTTGACCAAGACCGATGCCAATGGCGCTTACACCATTTCTCCCACGACGATTAGCGCTAGTGCAGCAGCCAGCGGTGCCACTGTTACGGTGACCTATAATCCGTCGGCAGCTGGCACGCAAACTGGCAGCATCTCTATCGCAAGCAGCGGTGCTACCAGCAAGACGGTATCGTTGTCGGGTACTGCCACGGCAGCAGCACTGGAGACCTATACTCCTGTGATGAGTGCCGCCAACAGCAGCTACATCACTACCACCAGTTTCCGTGCTAACTGGACCGACCAGACCACCAGCTCGAATGTGTCGAGCTACACGCTGCAAGTGAACGAGAAGGGCAGCACTCCCGCTACCTCACAGCTGGCCAGCATCGACCTGAGCGGTGTGACGCAAGTCACCAACAGCGATGGTTACTTGACCGACGTGGCCAGCAACATCGCCACCTATCTGGGCACCGGCTGGACGGCTTCAACCTAT
This sequence comes from uncultured Bacteroidales bacterium, assembly GCA_902784675.1. Taxonomy (GTDB): domain Bacteria; phylum Bacteroidota; class Bacteroidia; order Bacteroidales; family Muribaculaceae; genus Sodaliphilus. Next base: position 8,893 of record CACZVR010000068.1, read on the forward strand.
GTTTATGCCAACACGGGCATGCTCATTACTGGTGGTAACCTGGTATCGCCCACCTATAGTCTGAGCGGCTACAGCAACGTGACTGTTAAGGTGACCGCTTACTCCTACTACTCGAGCTACTATGGCAACGCCACCTTGAGCGTGGGCACCGGTAGCCAGACCAAGACGCAGGCTCTGAGCGACACCAATACCGAGTACACCTTTGTGCTGAATTGCTCATCGAGCGACAAGGTGACCATCGGTTCCACAAGCAACTATATCAGCGTTAGCAAGATTGAGATCTATGCTGGCGACGCAAGCGTTAACTCGTTCAATGCCAGCGAGACCGGCGGCGAGACCTCACGCACCATCACCGGCATCACCAACAAGTACTACACCGTGAACAACCTGAAGGAGGGTGGCACGTTTGTATATAAGGTGAAAGCCATCTACACCGACGGTACCCAGAGCGCTTGGAGTAACGAGCAAGAGGTTACCTTGACTCAACCCGCTGCCGCAACTCCTACCCTCACTGTGACTCCCGCAACATTGAGCATGTCGGCTTACACGGGCGAGACTGCAACCGCCACCTTCAAGGTAACGGGTGCTGACCTCACCGGTAATGTGACGCTCACCAAGAGCGGCTCGAGCGTCTTCAGCATCACGCCCACCACCATCACGGCTGCCAATGCCGCCAATGGCGTGAACGTGACTGTGACCTACGCTCCCACCGCAACGGGTACGCAGACTGCAACCATCACCATCGCCAGCTCGGGTGCCGAGAGCAAGACCGTGACCTTGACGGGTACGGCAACCTCTGCTCCCATCACGACCTACACTCCCGTGATGAGCGCTGCTAACAGCAGCTATGTCACCAGTTCGAGCTTCCGTGCCGACTGGACCGACCAGACTGCCAGCGCCAACGTGGCCAGCTACACCCTGCAAGTGAACGGTCAGGGTGGCTCGACTCCGTCGACCGGCACCACCTTGCTGGGCAGCATTGACGGTAGCGTCTACACTGGCAGCTACAAGACCATCACGCTGAGTTCACCGTGGGGTGGTTCAAATGTCAAGGGTGGTAACAATGCCGTTTACTTCACCAAGAGTGGTAAGATTACCTTCACCATTCCTTCGGGCTACAGCAATGCCACCTTCAGTGTCAAGATCAAGACCGTGAGCGGTACCTATGGCTCGGGTAATATCACTGTCGCTTCGGCACAGACATCGGCCGTTGGCCACACCTTCGCAAAGGGTGAGACCTACACCTGGATTGTGACCGGTAGTGCCGGTGAGAAGATTACCCTTACCACGACCGACAGCAGCTACTCGCCTGACATGTCGCTGATCGAGGTTTATGCCGGCAATACGACGCTCAACGCCACCGAGACAGGTGACGCTACAGCTCGCACCATCACCGGTATCACCAACAAGTACTACACTGTCAATAATCTTACTGCTGCCACTACCTATACTTATAAGGTTAAGGCTATCTACACCGACGGCAGCGAGAGCGCTTGGAGTAATGAGCAGACCGTCACCTTGAATGATGAGGAGCCTGCCGCTACCCCGACCCTGACTGTTACGCCCACCAGCTTGAGCATGACTGCCAACATGGGTGCAACCAAGACCGCTACCTTCAAGGTAACGGGTGCTGACCTCACCGGCAATGTGACGCTCAGCCTGAGCGGAGCAAGCGTCTTCAGCATCACGCCCACCACCATCACTGCCGCAAACGCTGCTAATGGTGTTAACGTGACTGTGACCTACGCCCCCACCGCCTATGGAATGCCACCATTAACAAGGCTAATCCTGTACTGAATGCCGCTACCAACATCTCCAGCACCGGTTTCACTGCTAACTGGACGCACGACGTGGATGCTTCGAGCGTATCGAGCTACACTATGTATGGCACGCTGACCGCACAGCCCAGTGGAGATGATGAACCCACGACGACCCTGCTTGGCAGCCTCGATGGCAGCAACTACACCGGCAGCTATGCCAGCATCACGCTGACCTCGCCCTGGAGTGGTACCAACGTCAAGGCTGGAAACGGTGCCATTTATACCAAGAACAGCACTTCGAGCTGGTGGTGGAATTCGACGACGACCTATGGCTACATTTACTTCACGGTTCCTTCGGGATACAGTAATGCTACCTTCACTGTTCAGATTACCACCGCTAACAATAGCTATGGTACCGGTAACATCACCGTGAAGTCGGCCAAGACTTCGGCAGTGGGCTACACCTTCACCCAGGGTGGAACCAAGACATGGACTGTGACGGCAAGTGCAGGTGACAAGATCACCATCTACTCGACCGACAGCAGCTACTCGCCCGATATGGCCTACATCGCCATCTATGCTGGCACGATGAACCTGAATGCTACCGCAACCGGTGACAACACCGACTTTGTGATCACCGACATCGACGCTGGTTCAACTGGCATCACCTTGAGCAACCTGGTAGAGGGTGGAACCTACTCCTACTACCTCGTTGCCAACTATGTTGACGGCACCACTTCCACCAGTAACACCCAGGAGGTAACGCTCGTTAGCCTTAACATGGGTGGCAATACCGGTATCAACTCGCTTGTTGTTGACGGTGACGAGGTAGAGTCTGTGACCTATGTCAACATGTCGGGTGTTCAGAGCGATGAGCCTTGGGACGGTGTCAACATCGTGGTTACCCGCTATCGCAGCGGTGCTGTGAAGAGCAGCAAGGTTAAGTACTAATGCCTATCAGGGGGAATTACCCCCAACGGATAAACATCACTGATTGTGAGGGTGACGCCGATTGTGGCGCCACCCTCATTATTGTTACAGAATTATAAAATCTCACAACATCCATCATAAAAACCAAGAAAACTTTTGGAGTTTTGAAAGTTTTCTGTAATTTTGTGCCCTAAATAAGAACAACCATTGCGATATTATTCAATGGACACAAGAGAAAGGATTGTCACTGAATGCAGTAAGATGCTGATGAGCGTTGGCCCCACGTCGATGACGATGGATGAAGTTGCGCGCGCTTGCGGCATCTCGAAGCGCACCCTCTATGAAATATTCCCTGATAAGCGCACCCTCATCGGTGAATGCATCCACCACGAACATGAGGTCAAGAACGCGGCGATGAAAGAGATCTTCGCCACATCGTCAAATTGTTTTGAGGCGATGTATCGGGTTTATCAGCGTGCGCGCAAGATGTATGAGTCGACATCGGTGGCGTTTTTCAATGATATCAAGCGCTTGTACCCCGACATTTTTGAAAAGCATGTTGAGAACGAGAAGACTGTGATTACCGGCATTGCGTCGGTGCTGCGTCAGGCTCAGGACGAGGGCTTGGTTATCAAACGCATCAACCCTGAGATTGCTGCCTACTTGTTTTCCCAGTCGTTGCGCGTTTTGCATGAGAATTTCAACGGTGCCAAATACGGTTTCAAGCAGGAAGACATGTTTGAGCATGTGTTCATCAGCTTCCTGCGCGGCGTGGCCACCATCAAGGGAATTGAGATGATTGAGTATCTTGAGAACCAACAACAGCAAAATCAATAACTACACAATACAATGTTCAACAAGAAACTTTTCTACATTATTTTATTAGTATTAGTTGGCGGTGCCATGAGCGCCCATGCGCAACTGTCGCTGTCGCTCGACGAGTGTGTGCGCATCGCCCTGAACGAGAATCCCACCATCAAGGTGAAGGAGATGGAGATCACTCGCGTGGATTACAGCCGCAAGGAGGTGCTGGGCCAGTTGTTGCCGACAGTTAACCTGGCAGGCCAATACACCCGAAACCTGTCGCTGCAGACGATGTACATGGACACCCCGAATGGCACCATGGCCATCAAGATGGGTAGTGACAACACCCATGCAGGCGGTTTCCAAGCCCAAATTCCGCTGGTTGTGCCGCAGTTGTGGAAATCCATCAAACTGAGCGAGAACCAGATTCTGCAGAATGTGGAGGCTGCTCGAGCCAACAAATTGTCGTTGGTCAATCAGGTGGAAAAGGCCTATTATGCCCTGATGCTTGCGAAGGACAGCAAGCGTGTCATTGAGGAAAACCATGCCACCGCCAAGTTGAACGCCGATATTTTCCAGAAGAAATTTGAACTGGGTGCTGCGTCGGAGTATGATGTGCTTCGAGCCAATGTCGCTGTGACCAATTTGGAACCTGCTATTCTTGAGGCCGAGAACTCCATTACTGCCCTGAAGCTGCAACTCAAGTTGCTCATGGGCATGGACGTGCGTCAGGACTTTGAACCCAGTCAGCAATTGGATGAATTCAAAGGCGAAATGTATGCTCGCGTGATGAGCAACACCTTGGGGGCAGACACCACACTGGCCAACAACACCAGCCTCAAGTCATTGGACTTGCAGACAGACTACCTGAAGAAAGTCCTTGATGTGCAGAAGATGGCATGGTATCCCACGTTGACGGGTAGTGCAAGCATGATGTGGCACTCGATGAACAACGGCAGCCCCTTCTCGGGCCTGCGCTGGAGTCGTGCCTCGAATGTGGGCTTAACCCTGGCGTTCCCCATCTTCCAGGGCGGCCAACGCTACTACAAGCAGAAACAAGCCGAGATTGCTGTTGATGAGATGAAGTGGCAGCGCGAGAATTTGGAGCGCAGCCTTCATGTTCAGGTCGCCACTCAGAACGACGTCATCGCCAAGAACCTCAAGCAGATCGAGAGCAACGAGGGTGGTGTGAAGATGGCCGAGAAAGCCAATGACATCATGCAGCAGAGTTTCAAGATCGGTGCCGCAACGTTCATCCAGCTGCGCGATACCGAGGACGCCTTGATGGCAGCCCGCTTGGCTTACTATCAGGCCATCTACAACTACCTGGTTGCCGAGAGCGACCTGGAGCATGTGCTGGGCAACACGCACTATGTGAGATAAATGAGGCATTAGAAATTAACATCAACAACATATCAAACAACAATGAAAACGAAGAAATTTTTTCCGATTGTGATGCTCGTTCTGGCATTGGCATCTTGTTCCAGCAAGGACGAAAAGAAGACAGTCGAAGTCAAGGAAGAACTGCCCATCGTCGAGGTGGTGACTATCGGTGAGGAATCGGTGAAACAGACTAGTGAGTACACGGGAACCGTTGAGGCCTTCAAGACAAACAACATCTCGTCGAACAGCGGTAGCCGCATCAAGCGCATCCTGGTTGACGTGGGGTCGCGTGTGGCACGAGGTCAGCGTCTGGTTATCCTTGACGATGTGAACATCGCCCAGCAGCAGATTGCCCTTGCCAACATGAAGCGTGAATTGGACCGCGCCCGTGAGTTAGTGAAAATTGGCGGCGGCACACAGCAGGCTGTGGATCAGCTGCAGGCACAATATGATGCCACCGCACGCGCTATCCGCACCATGCAAGAGAATACCGTGCTCACCTCGCCCGTGAGCGGCGTGGTGACTGCCAAGAACTATGATGCCGGTGACCTGCCTGCAGGCTTGCCCATTCTCACCATTGAGCAGCAGCAACCCCTCAAGGTCATCGTCAATGTCAACGAGAGCGAGTATCCGCACGTGAAGCGTGGCATGCCCGTGACGGTGAAGTTTGACACCTATGGTGACGAGGTTTTCCAAGGTCAGGTTTATCTGATTCATCCCACAGTTGACGCCACGAGCCGCACTTTCCAAGTCGAGGTGGCCATCACCAACCGCCAGGACAAGGTGCGCACCGGTATGTTTGCCCGTGTGAACTTCAACTATGTCACCACTCACAGCGTCGTGGTTCCTGACCGCGCCGTGCAGAAGCAGGTGGGCTCGGGTGTTCGCTACGTCTGGGTTTACCAGGGCGGTGAGGTTGAACTGCGCGAGGTTGAGTTGGGTCAGCGTCTGGAGGACCGCTATGAGATCAAGGGCGGACTGGTAGCCGGTACTCAAGTTGTTATCGCCGGTGCTTCTCGCCTGCAAGACGGTGCTAAAGTACAACTCAAGAAATAAATCAAGTTTTGATGGCCATCGAAACTTGATGGTTAGTGATTAGAGGTTAGTGATTAGTGAGGTTTTCATTCTGTGACTACTCTACCCTGATTATCAATATTGAAAATGACCATCGGAACTTAATCAATAGATTCTAATTATGAGTTTATATTCCAGTTCAGTAAAACGACCGGTGACCACGATTCTCATCTTCGTGGCACTGATTGTGCTGGGTCTGTTCTCGCTCAGGAGCCTACCCATTGACTTGTTCCCCGACGTGGAGACCAACACCATCATGGTGATGACCAGTTATGCGGGAACCAGTGCGTCGGACATCGAGCAGAACGTGACACGTCCCCTTGAGAACGTGCTCAACTCGGTTGAGCACCTCAAGCACATTACGTCGAACAGCCGTGAGAACATCTCGATTGTTACCCTGGAGTTTGAATATGGTTACAATATCGAGACGTTGACCAACGATGTGCGTGACAAACTCGACATGGTGTCGAGTATGTTGCCCGATGATGCCAACACGCCCATCATCTTCAAGTTCAGCAGCGACATGATTCCCATTGTGCTGCTTTCGGTACAGGCCACACAGAGTATGCCGGGCTTGTATAAGATTCTTGACGAGAATGTCGCCAACCCGTTGGCACGTGTCGATGGTGTGGGCTCGGTTTCCATCGCTGGTGCTCCCAAGCGTGAGGTCCATGTTTATCTGGATCCCCTGCGCATGGAGGCCTATAACTTGAGCGTCGAGACCGTTGCCGCCCTCATCGGTGCCGAGAACCGCAATATTCCTGGTGGTACGTTTGACATCGGTAACGAGACCTACCCCCTGCGTGTGCAGGGTGAGTTCAGCGACCCGCAGCAGATGGGCGCCATGGTCGTGGGCATGTCGCCCAGCGGCGGTGTTGTTCATCTGCGTGACGTGGCTCGCATCGACGACTCGCTCGAGGAGCGTGCCCAGGAGAGTTTTAACAATGGCCAAAAGGGTGCGATGATCATCGTGCAGAAACAGTCGGGTGCCAACTCGGTGCAGATTTCGGAGAAGATTGCCAAGGAGTTGCCTAAGATTCAGAAGAACCTGCCCAGCGACATCAAGTTGGGTTACATTGTGGACACGAGCGATAACATCCGCAGCACTATTTCCTCGCTGGTCGAGACTGTGCTGTTCGCCCTGTTGTTCGTGGGCATTGTGGTGTTTGTGTTCTTGGGCCGCTGGCGTGCTACCGTCATCGTGCTGGTGACCATCCCCATCTCGTTGATTGCCTCGTTCATTTACCTGTATGTGACAGGTAACTCACTGAACATCGTTTCGCTATCGGCGCTGTCTATCGCTATCGGTATGGTGGTCGATGATGCCATTGTGGTGCTGGAGAACGTCACGACACACATCGAGCGTGGCTCGGCACCCATGCAGGCACCCTGGTCAAGGGTATGACCGGTGTGCTGTTCAAGCAGTTGGGTTGGATGGTGACCATCATGATGGTGCTGTCACTGATCTGCGCATTGATGCTGACCCCCATGCTGTGTAGCCGCCTGCTGCGCCTCAACGTGGGTGACACCAAAATCTTCCAGAAGGTGTATGGCCCCATCCTCAAGGTGCTTGACAAGATCGATGACTTCTATGCCAAGGTGCTTGACGTGTGCGTTGCTCACCGCTGGATCACTACTGCAACGGCATTAGGCGTGTTTGTCGCCTCGATGTTCTTGATGAAGTTTGTCGGCACTGAGTTCTTCCCGACCAACGATAACGGCCGTTTGGGTGTCACGCTTGAGTTGCCCATCGGCTCACGCGTTGACTTGGCCAAGGACGTCAGCCAACGCCTCTACAAGGAGTGGACCGAGAAATATCCCGAAATCCAGTCCTTTAACTACACCGTTGGCCAGGCCAGCAGTGATAACACTTTTGCCTCAATGCAGAGTAACGGTTCGCACATCATCTCGATGAATATCATGCTCAGCAAGGCCAACGAGCGCAAGCGCGGCATCACCGAGATTGCCGGCATGATGCGTGAAGACCTCAAGCAATATCCCGAGTTGAAAAAAGCCCTCGTTAACGTGGGTGGTGGCCGTGGCGGCGGCATGAGTGGTCAGAACACGGTCGACTATGAGATCTATGGCTATGACTTCACCAAGACCGACAGTGTGGCCCAACGATTGAAACGCATTCTTGAGAATGTTCCTGGAGCTGCCGATATCAATATCAGCCGCAGTGACTACCAGCCCGAGTATCACGTGGACTTTGACCGCGAAAAACTGGCGTTGTATGGTCTGAACCTGAGCACCGCCGCTACCGCATTGCGTAACCGCATCAATGGTACGACGGCCAGCTACTTCCGCGAGGATGGTATGGAGTATGACATCAAGGTGATGTATGATCCTGAGCATCGTCGCAGCATTGAGGACATTGAGAACATCATGCTCTACAACACGATGGGAACTGGTGTGCGCCTCAAGGAGGTGGGTACAGTGACCGAGCAGTTCTATCCTCCCACCATCGAGCGTAAGGACCGTGAACGCATCATTACCGTCTCGACAGTTATCCAAGATCGCCCCATGAGTGAGGTGATTGCCGAGGCCCAACCGCTCATCGACAAGATGGACAAGCCCGGCGACGTGATGATTCAGCTGAGTGGTAGCTACGAGGACCAGCAAGACTCGTTCGGCGATTTGGCCGTATTGGGTCTGCTCATCATCCTGCTTGTTTATATTGTAATGGCAGGTCAGTTCGAGTCGTTCACCTATCCCGCAATCATCATGACTTCGATTATGTTCGCCTTCTCGGGTATTGTGCTCATCTTGCTGTTGACGCGCACCAACCTGAACGTGATGTCGATGATTGGTGGTATCATGCTGATTGGTATTGTGGTGAAAAACGGTATCGTGCTCATCGACTACATCAACCTGAACCGCGAACGCGGCATGAGCATTCGCCGTGCCGTGATCAACGGTGGTCATTCACGTCTGCGCCCTGTGCTCATGACCTCAATGACAACCATCCTGGGTATGGTGCCCATGGCTATCGGTACTGGTGTGGGTAGTGAGATGTGGCGTCCGATGGGTATCGCCGTGATTGGCGGTTTGACCATGTCCACGCTGATGACCCTGCTGTTCGTGCCCACGATGTACACCATCTTTGCACTGACAGGTATTCGTCGTACCCGCAAGAAGATCAAGAAGGAGCATATGAAAAATTGATTGTGAATAAGTTGGATTAACGCAATAAACTAAAAAACGATATGAAAGCGATATTCATAGCCTTTGACGAGGCCTACTATGACCGCATTGTAGAGAAGCTGAATCTGCTCAACTGTCGAGGCTTCACCGGCTGGCGCGAGGTGCAGGGCCGTGGCAGCAAGACAGGCGAACCGCACTATGCGACTCACGCGTGGCCCTCGATTGCCTCGGCCATTCTCACCGTGGTGGATGACCGCCGCGTGGATGTGGTGCTCGACGAGTTGCATCAGATGGACCTGGCGACGCCCAAACTGGGTTTGCGCGCTTTTGTCCTCCCAGTGGAACGCACCATCTGATTGTTCTAATCACTCAATGAATCATCAAGGCTTGCCTCCCCAGTGGGGCAAGCCTTGCTTGAATAAAAAAAATGCACTATCTTTGCGACTCGATTGTCATGAAAAGATTTCTGATTATACTGGCTCTGGTGGCCGCAGTGACCAATGTCGCTGTGGCACAGTTCTCGCAGGAACGCTCTTCCACGGCATCCAAAGCGAAGAAGCAGCGTGTGGAGCCGTCGTATGCCTGGAGCGTGAGTGAACCGTTGGGTCTGCACTATCCCTCAACCATTGACACGATTCACCTGGATTATCACCGCACGATGGTGCCGTCGATGGTGAGTGACGCGTGGGCAACGACAGGCAACTACGGAGCACCTGGCCAGAATCAGATTTTTTTTGAGCGTCCCTTGACGGGTGAGTTCTTCTTTGAGGATGCTATCGGGGCATGGTTGCACGACACGAGAACGATGCGCTATTACAACACCCGCATCCCCATGACCTTGCTCAGTCACTCGACAGGCGGTGACAAATACAGCAATCTGGACCGCACGCAACTGGAGTTCTCGGGCAACGTGGACCGCAAAACCCAGGTTGGTGGCGCCATCGACTACATCTACAGCAAAGGTTCCTATGACGTGCAGGCCGACAAGGACTTCACTTGGCGCCTGTTCGGGTCACACATGGGTGACCGCTACGAGATGCAGACGTTTTTCAACCACTATAACTACACCACCAAGGAGAGCGGAGGCATCACCGACGACCGTTATATCACCGATCCTGCCGAAGTGCAGGGTGGTGAGACCAAAGTCGATAACAAGAGCATTCCCACATTGTTGAGTGCTGCTCACAGCCATCTGGAGGGCAGCCAACTGTGGCTGAACCAACGTTACAAGGTGGGCTTCTATCGTTATCGCCGCGACAGTGTGACCGATACCATCATCGACCGCACCTATGTACCCGTGACGAGTTTCATCTGGACCCTTGACTTCAAGCATGCCCAGCATCAGTTCTTGAACAGCGCGAGTGGGGAAGACAACCAATTTTTTGATCACTCTTATCTGTCGCTGAACGGTACCGACGAGACGACGAAGTATTGGCGGTTGCGCAACACTGTGGGCGTGTCAATGTTGGAAGGCTTTAACAAGTATGCCAAATTCGGCTTTGCCGTGTATGGTACCCACGAGGTGAGGCGCTACACCCAAGTGACCGACAGCGTAACGGGCACTCCTTTGTCCGATGGCCTTGAGACCATGCCAGTCGCCGTGCCTCATCACATGACCCAGAATTTGCTGTGGTTGGGTGGCCAACTCACCAAGCAGCGCGGTTCGCTGCTGCGCTATACTGCTACTGCACAGTTCGGTGTGTTGGGTGATGCTGCAGGAGAAATTGATGTGACAGGAGATGTGACCACGCGTTTCAAGATGCTGGGTGACTCGGTGAGCATCAAGGGTTATGGCTACTTCAAGAATCTGTCGGTTCCCTATCTGCTCAAGCAGTTCATTTCCAACCACTTCGCATGGGACAATAGCTTTTCCAAGACCAAGCGGGTGCGTGTGGGCGGAGAACTGGACATTCCATTCTCGTGGACTAATGTGAACGTGGGCTATGAAACGCTCACCGACTACATTTACTGGGATGCTGAGGGACTACCTGCTCAAAACAGTGGAGCTATCCATGTGCTGAACGCTCAGTTCAGGCAGGGTCTTCATTTCAAGGCTTTCAACTGGGACAACACTGTCACGTTGCAGACAAGCAGCAACGAGCAGGTGCTGCCGCTGCCCAAGTTTGCTGTTTATAGCAACCTGTATGCCCGTTTCGTTATCGCCCGTGTGCTGCATGTGCAGATGGGTGTTGACTGCAACTACTACACCAAGTATTACGCGCCGGCCTATAATCCTGCGACCATGACGTTCCACAGCCAACAGGAACAAGAGTGCGGAGATTTCGCCATTATGAACCTGTATGCCAACTTCAAGATGAAACAGGCTCGTTTCTTCATTGCCTGGACCCACATCAACCAGCGTCTCAAGAGCGGCAGTGCTTACTTTGCCATCCCGCATTATCCGCTCAATCCCGCCCGCCTGCAAGTGGGCGTGTCGGTCAACTTTGTGAACTAAAGGAAAAAATAACACGATAAAAGCACATTAGTTTATGATGAAAAGAGTGTTTCTGATCGCCGTCCTCGCCTGTATGGCGATGGGTGCGGCATATGCCCAGGTGAATGAGGATGAGCGCACAGCCTATAATCGCGCCATTGAAACGGGCACAGTCGAGGCATGGCAGTCGTTTCTTGCTGACTACCCCAGTGGACACTATGTCGAGCAGGCGCGCAAGCTGCGTGATGCCGCTATTGTGAATCGGTATTGCAACGAGAAAGTCACGCTTGAGTCTTTGACAAGCTACATAGACACGGTGCGCGCCTTTGAGCCGCGTGTCAAGCTGTTTTACAGCAATCTGGTGAACAACCCGACCCACAGTTACCGCATTGAACACCTTGATGTGGGGTTCAACGGTTGCACAGGCCGCGTGAACGAGACAGTGGTCATGGCCGATGGCAGCAAGCGCAACAATGTGTTCTATTTCAATAGCCAGGGTCTGCTCACACAATCGGTCATTCAGGGCAGCAAGGGTGTGAAAACCATGGTAGATTACAGTTATTCCTATGACAACCTTCATGGCTACAGCCTTAAACAGAGCAAAAGCAAAGCGAAAACGGTCAATTATGCTCCGATGTTTGACGCCAGCGATCGTCGCGTGACCATCAAGGGAGATAACGGCTCGCGCCAGGACTACACCTTCAACGAGAACGGGCAACTGACCAAGTTGGTCATCACTCAGGACAAGGGAGATAAGCGCACGCTGCTCTATAAAGACGGTTACATCATCCGCGAGGAGGTGGGTGGCAGGGCTTTCCGCTACCACTATGACATGGATTCGGCGACAGGCAAAAAGTTTCTCATCGCCATCAAGGAACTCAATGGCAACGACGTGGTGCATGAGCGCACCTTTGATTACGACATCGACACCCATGGCCGCTACACCCGTGTGGCCGTCGCCCTTGACGGTAAACCGCAGATGACCATCACCAGGAGCTATAGTGATTAGGTTTTAGGGGGTTAAAAACAATAAAAGGGCTTGCTTTGACGTTTTTATAGTTAAAGCAATAGTAACGCATTTTCAATGAAACGGATACTGTATATCACAGTGGGGTTGCTGATGGCATCGATGGTCATCTCGCTTGCCTCGTGCAAGGGTCCGAAACTCAAGGATGCCGATGAGGCCTATGACCGCGGTGAGTACTTCGATGCTGCCACCATTTACCGTAAGCTCTATAACTACTATAACCGCAAGGAGGATGCTTGGCTGCGTGGAGAACTGGCTTTCCAGCTGGGCATGTGCCACCTGAAACTCAATCAGGGAAACCGTGCTGTCGCAGCGTTCCAGAACGCCATCCGCTATGAGTATGAAGACTCGACAACGCTGTTGCGCTTGGCTCAGTCTCAACAGCGCGAGGGGCAGTATGCTGCCGCTATCAAGACTTACAACGAATATCTGGATATGTTCCCCGACGATTGGGAGGCTCTAGTGGGCATCCGTGGTTGTGAGCTTGCTCCCCAATGGAAGGAGGAAGGCTCGCGCTATATCGTCAAGCAGGCCAAACTGTTCAACTCACGCCGTGCCGATTACGCCCCGATGTTTTTGGATAAGAGGATGGAGTACTTTTACTACACCTCGACAAACGAGAAATCAACAGGTGAGTTGCGCAGCGAAATCACCGGAACAAAGAAGGGCGACATCTTCTTTTCCAAGAAAGATGAGAAAGGCAACTGGTCGCGCCCCGAGGTGGTGGACGGTGGCCTGAACACCGAGCATGATGAGGGCGCCCCAGCATTCTCGCCCGACGGCTCGACCATGTATCTTGCCCGTGCCGTGCGCCAGGACTGGCCCACGACCGTCGAGATTTACACCAGCAGCCGCAGCGAGGCCAAGTGGGGTGCTCCGCAGAAGTTTGAAATCACTGCCGACACGTTGAGTAACTATACCGACCCCTTTGTCAGTCCTGACGGTCAGTGGCTTTATTTCGCCAGCGACATGCCAGGAGGGCAGGGCGGCACCGACTTGTGGCGCATTAACCTCAAGGACAAACACGGCACGTTGGAGAATCTGGGACCTCAAATCAATACTAAAGGTAACGAGCGTTTCCCGAACATGCGCACCGACAGTTTGCTTTACTTTGCCAGTGACGGTCATCCGGGCATGGGAGGACTTGACTTGTTTGTTGCCAAAATGCAGCCACGTGACAAGGAAGACAAATTTATCATGGACCGCTGGGCTATCGAAAACATGGGTGTTCCCATGAACTCATCGGCCGATGACTTCGGCATCACCTTCGGTGAGGGCGAAAGCGGCTATTTCTCGAGCAACCGCGGCGATGCGCGTGGCTATGACCACATCTTCAGCTTCGTCAAACCTGATTTGCAGATTTGGATATCGGGTTATGTCGTGGACAAGGATGATGAGCCGGTACCCAATGCCGTCATCCGCATCGTGGGAGACGACGGCAGTAACCAGAAGACTGCCGCCAGGCCCGACGGCTATTTCAAGTTTGACCTGCAGCGCGGAGTGAAATATGCCATGCTGGCCAGTGCCGAGGGTTACCTCAATGCCCGCCAGGAGTTTGAAAGTGACAATGCTGAGGAAGACGCAGAGTATAATGTGGACTTTATCCTTGCTGCGATGTTCAAGGCCCAGATCATTGAGAACATCTTTTACGACTTTGACAAGGCCGTCTTGCGCGATGAATCCAAATTGGCGCTTGACAGCATGGTGATGCTGTTGAAGGAACATCCCAACATTGTCATCGAGATGGCATCGCACACCGACCGCGTGGGTACGGCGAAATATAATCAAGGCTTGTCGCAACGACGTGCCCAGAGTGTGGTGGATTACCTGATTGCTAACGGCATCCCGCGTGAGCGCCTCAAACCTGCCGGTTATGGTGAATCGCGACCCAAGACGGTCACCAAACGCATCCACAGTCAGTATCCCCAGTTTGAGGAGGGAGTGACGTTAACCGAGGAATTTATCAAAGGCCTGAGCAAGGAGGATCAGGAGGCCGCCGACCAGATTAACCGGCGCACCGAGTTCACGGTCATCGACACAGAATTCAAGTATTGACAAAACAACAAAAACCGCCTCGCATGGCGGTTTTTTGTTGACTAGATGTCAGGGACATCCAGGTTATTTGCCGATGCAATAGTAGGTGAAGCCCAGTTCTTCTAACTCATCGATGTCATACACGTTGCGACCGTCGATGATGACAGGCGAGCGCATCAGGCTTTTCACCGTCTGCCAGGCTGGGATGCGGAACTGTCGCCACTCGGTGAGCAGCAACACAGCATCGGCACCCTTGACAGCATCATACATGTCCAGACCACAATATACCGAACTCCAGCGACGCTTGGTGGCATTCATGGCCACGGGGTCATAGACGCGGACATGGCAACCGGCTTCCATGAGCAGATTGATGGTGTCGATGGCTGGTGCCGACGACATGTCGTCGGTCTCGGGCTTGAAACTCAGTCCCCACAGCGCGATGGTTTTTCCCTTCAAGTCTCCCTTGTAGTGGTTGAAGAGCTTTTTGAACAGGATGCGCTTCTGGCGGTTGTTGACGTTCTCAACGGCCTTGAGGATTTCCATGTCATAGTTGTGCTCGCCGCCAATCTTGATGAGGTCATTGATGTCCTGGGGGAACAGCGTGCCACCGTATCCACAGCCTGGGAAAATGTATTTGGGGCCGATGCGGCTGTCGGTGCCTACACCATGACGCACCACATTGATGTCGGCGCCCACAATCTCGCACAGGTTGGCAATCTCGTTCATGAAGCTCACGCGCGTGGCGAGCATCGATGTGGCAGCATACTTGATCATCTCGGCCGTGCGGGTGTCGGTGTAGATGACGTTGCGGTTGTTGTGCATCAGGATGGTGCGGTAAAGGCGTTCCATTGCCTGGCGTGCGGTCGTCGTCTCGGTGCCGATGACGATGCGGTCGGGCTTCATGAAATCCTTGATGCCGTTACCCTCGGTCAAGAAGTCGGGGTTGCTCGCCACATCAAATTTCATGTCCTTTGCACCACGGGCATCCAGTGTCTCGCGGATGATTTTCGTGACA
Source organism: uncultured Bacteroidales bacterium (assembly GCA_902784675.1). Lineage (GTDB taxonomy): Bacteria > Bacteroidota > Bacteroidia > Bacteroidales > Muribaculaceae > Sodaliphilus. Next base: position 24,498 of record CACZVR010000068.1, read on the forward strand.
TGCTGTGCCGTGCCCACGGGCACGGTTGACTTGATGACAAACACGCTGTAATGATTGATGTTGTTGCCGAAGTCCTTAGCGATGTCCAGGATGGGGTCAAGGTTGGTCAAGCCGTTCTCGTCGGGGGTCGTGTCCACGGCGCAGAACACGAAGTCCTTGTCGATGAATCCCTGTTTGTAGTCACTCGAGAACGTCAGTCGCTTGTCGGTGACGTTGCGGGTGATCATGTTGTCCAAGCCCGGTTCATAGATGGGAATCGCGCCATAGACCAGTCGGTTAATTTTTTGGCTGTCACAGTCCACACAGGTGACATTGACACCCAAATCGGCGAAGCAAGTGCCGCTCACCAGTCCGACATATCCTGTTCCTACTATCGAAACATTCATAGTGTTATTATAAATCTTTTTTGAGTTTACAGATGTATTTAATTTGCAAATATACGAAGATTTATCAGAATTTTCTTGTGATTTTCATTAAAAAATTATAAGTTTGCCAATTCAATTAAAGAAATGGCAAAAGCGTGAAGAAAATCAACTTGTTTAACCAACATAAAATCATTACACTATGAAAAAGTATTTATCTGAAATGGTCGGCACTATGGTCCTCGTTCTGATGGGTTGTGGTGTTGCCGTGAGTCTGGGATGTAACCCCATTACCAACATTCCTGCAGTTGTGGGCACTGCATTAGCCTTTGGCTTAGCTGTCGTTGCTATGGCCTATACCATCGGTGGTATCAGTGGTTGCCACATTAACCCTGCCATCACGCTGGGTGTGTTCTTGAGCGGTCGCATGAGCGCCAAGGATTGCGGCATGTATATTGTTTTCCAGGTAATCGGAGCGTTCATCGGCTCGGCACTGCTCTATTTGCTCACCACCAATGTGATGGGTATGGACGGCACCGGCGCCAATGATTTGCAAGAGGGTGTTTCGGTCATGGGAGGCTTGCTGGCCGAGATTATCTTCACCTGCGTGTTTGTGCTCGTTGTCCTCGGTGCCACAGCCAAGACCAATGGTGCCACTAACAACTTTGCTGGTCTGGCTATCGGTCTTTCGCTGGTTCTCGTGCACCTGGTGTGCATCCGTTACACGGGCACCTCGGTGAACCCCGCACGCTCTATCGCTCCCGCAATCTTCCAGGGCGGTACTGCACTGGCTAATCTGTGGATCTTCATTGTCGGCCCGTTTGTGGGTGGTGCTTTGGCTGCACTGATTTGGAAGATCATTGACTGCAACTGTGACAAGAAAGAAGACTAAGAATCAGAGTTTAACAACCAAAATTAAGGTTACTTATGAATTACAAGATTATTGACATTGAAGGAATTGGGGATGTTTATGCTCCCAAACTGATTGCTGCCGGCATTGAGACCGTTGAGCAGCTGCTTGATGCTTGTGAAGCTCCCACGGGGCGCAAGCTTATCGCCGAGAAGACTGGCATCAGCGAGAAATTAATTCTCAAGTGGACCAACCATGCCGATTTGTTCCGCATCAACGGCATCGGCCCGCAGTTTGCCGAGTTGTTGGAGGCTGCCGGTGTTGACACCGTCAAGGAGTTGCGCCATCGCGTGGCTGCCAACTTGGCTGCCAAGGTGGCTGAGATCAATGAGGAGAAGCACCTGTGCGGCCGCGTGCCTGCCGAGGTTGAAATCCAGAAGATGATTGACCAGGCCAAGGAACTTCCTCCCCGCATGACCTATTGATTCCAGATTATCCAGAAACAACCAGCCGCCAGCGTCCTTAAGGATTCTGGCGGCTGTTGTTATCAGGTTGCTGTGGTTGGTCACGGGATGGTGACTTCGCCGCAGATGTCGCTGGCCATGTATTTCTTGACCATGCTGGGGGAGTACTGCATGCCGAAGAGGAACATCAGCTTGGTGATAGCGGCCTCGCTGGTAATGTCGTAGCCGCTGATGACACCAGCGTCAAGAAGTGCTTTGCCGGTTTCATAGAGAGAGCAGTTCACACCGCCATTGACGCACTGGGTCACGTTGACACGCCGCGGTCAACGGCTTTCTTGATACACTTAATGAACCAGGGGTGGGTGGGCGTATTGCCCGCGCCATAGGTCTTGAGGACGATGCCCTTGATGCCTGGCGTGTGCAGCAGGTAATCGAGCGTCTGCTCGGTCATGCCGGGATTGAGTTCAAGGAACATGACATTGCTGTCCATGTCGGTGCACACTTTCAAAGGCCTGGGGGGTACCTGGCGCAGATAGGGCGTGTTGTACTCGATATCCAACCCGATTTCGGCCAGCTGGGGATAGTTGAAGCTCTTGAAGGCGTTGAAGTTGTCGGCGCTCATCTTGGTGGCACGGTTGCCGCGCCACAGGTAGTTCTCGAACAGGATAGCGACTTCCTGTACACGCGGGCGTCCCTTCTCGTCAATGGCAGCAGCCACCTGCAGGGCGGTGATGAGGTTTTCCTCGCCGTCGGTGCGCACCTCGCCGATGGGCAGCTGCGAGCCGGTGATGATGACGGGTTTGCTCAGGTTCTCAAGCATGAAACTCAACGCCGAGGCGGTAAAGGCCATCGTGTCGGTGCCGTGCAGCACGACAAAGCCGTCGTACAGGTCATATTTTTCCTCGATGGTGAGGGCGATGTCGCGCCAATGTGACGGATCCATATTGGAACTGTCGATGGGAGGGTTGAACTGGAAATTGCCAATCTCGTAGTCTAATTTTTTGACCTTGGGCACGTTGTCCATCAGGTGGTCAAAATTGAACGGTTGCAGGGCATGGGTATCGGGATTCTCGATCATGCCGATGGTGCCGCCGGTGTAGATGATGAGTATTTTGGGCCGTTTCATAGTCGTGTCAATGGTATGTGATGAATATTAATTATCGCTTGTTTGTTCGTTCATGAGATTTTTGCCGCGGACAAAAGCCTTGTGGAAGAACATCAAGTGGTAGTCGAGCGAATTCACCCAATAGTCCCAGCTGTGGCGACCGGGGCGAAGGGTGAAATCGTGGTCAATGCCCTTCTCGACTAACTGGTCGTGCAGGGCGATGTTATTCTTGATGAAGATGTCTTTCAGACCATCGTCGATGATGATGTTCTGGGCCGGCTTGAGCGGGCAGGCCTTCAACTGGTCAACAAGGTTGCACACGGCATGTTCGCTCCAGCGCTGCTTGTTGCTCTCGTAGTCGCCCAGGCGGTCCTTGATGTGCCACTTGTCGGGATATTGTGTGATGTCCATGTTGCCGCTCATGCTGCCGCAAGACCAGAAGACGTCGGGATGGCGCCAGGCAATGAATAACGAACCATGGCCTCCCATGCTCAAGCCAGTGATGGCTCGCATGTAGCGGTTGGCATGGGTGCGGTAGTGGCTGTCGATGTATTCGACAAGTTCCTTGCTGACATAGGTCTCGAATTGCATCTTGGGGTCCACTGGCGAGTCAAAATACCAGCTGTCCTGCCCGTCGGGGCACACGATAATCACATTGTAGCAAGTAGCGAGTGAATCAAGCGAAGCTTTTTCGCTCCAGTCGCTGTAGCAGCCGAAGGCGCCATGCAGCAGATAAAGCACGGGAAACTGCTTGGCTGCGGCCTCGGGCATGAAATATTGTTCGGGCACGATGACCACATTCTTGATGATGCGGTTCATGGCTTGACTCATCACTTCGATGGTATCACCCTGGACTCTTTGTGGTTGTTTCGTGGCCTGTTCTCCCGCAACAGTGGGTGCCGGGTGTGCACAGGCACTGGTTGCCATGAGGATGATGGCAGCCATCAGCATCAGCGGTCTCAGTAACTTCTTGCTCATTTCTCTTTGGGTTTTACGGGTCGTTTTTTCTTGAAGAAATCAGTCATCAGCTTGGCACACTCGTCACCGAGAACGCCAGTGGTGACGGTGGTCTTGGGGTGGAAGGGGAAGGTGCACTGGGTGTGGAAACCGCGCTTCTCGTCGGCAGCGCCATAGACAATGCGTGAAATCTGACTCCATGCCAAGGCTCCGGCACACATCAGGCACGGCTCCACAGTGACATAGAGGGTGCAGTCGGTCAGGTACTTGCCGCCTAGCGTCGAGGCTGCTGCGGTAATGGCCTGCATCTCGGCATGGGCGGTGACATCGGTGAGCGCCTCGGTCAGATTGTGGCCACGGCCGACGACGCGTCCCTTGCACACGATGACAGCCCCGATGGGCACCTCGTCGCGTTCGAGCGCCTTGTGAGCCTCGTCAAGCGCCAAGCGCATGTACTTGATGTCGATGTCGTTATCCTGCTGAGCCATATCAGTACAAGAGCACTTTACGGATGGTATCGCCCACTTTCACAATATACACGCGATGATCGGGCAGACTGATAGTATTATTCACGGCAGGCCGCTCGTACCACAGGTTGCCATACACATCATAAATGAACGTCCACAACCCGTGGGTGTCGCCCTCGATGTAGATGGTGCCGTCAAGTCCAACAATCTTGAAATCTTGCTGCGGTTCCTGCTCGATTTCCTCGATGGCATCGGGTTGGTTGGTAGCGACCAGTTCGAGGTCTTCCTCGTCATACATCAACGTGGTGGGCACCACCAGATATTCATCGCTCTGCGCCCCGATGGGCAGGAAGTAGCGGTCGGCAGCGGTGATGGCCGAGAGGTAGCCGTCAGGGCCATAGACCTTGTAGGCAAGATGATTGCCCAAGTTCAGTGCAGTCCAGTTACCACCCATGTTCTCCTGCTGCATGGTGGGCAACACGGCCAGACCTTCATCAATCCACAGTGAGAACAATTCATCGTCACCCCAAATGCCGTCGTCCTGATAGCGCTGCGTGGTGGCAGCATCAGGCAGCATCACATGGATATTGTTGCAGCCCTCGAAAGCGTCATCGGCCATCGTGAGGGGTGGGGTGGATGAGTCGCTGTAGATTTCGTCCAGGTTGCTGCAGTAGCTAAAGGCCCTGCTGCCGATGCGTTGCAGCGTGGCAGGCAGGAAAATGGTGTGCAGGCGTGAACAGTCTTCAAATGCCCCGGTGCCGATGTCGGTTACTCCCTCGGGCAGAATGAGGTTAGTGACAGCGGTTCCTGCAAGCATGTAGCGGCTCACATATTTCAGTTTGAGCGGCAAGGTGATGCTGGTCAAATCATCGGCGTCGGCAAAGGCGGCTTCACCGATCATGGTGATGCTGTTGGGTATCTGCACCTCGGTCACCGCTGACTGCCAAAAGGCACGCGGCGCAATGGCGGCGACTTCATAATTGACCCCGTCGCAGTATACCTGCTCGGGCAGGATGATGCAGCCCTCGTAGTGGTTCACTCCGTCAAAATAGGCGGGAGCCACCGCTACCTGGGTCTCGTTGATGATATTGTAGTAGATGCCGTTTGCAAGGATGTCCTGAGCCTGGGAAACACCGGCGCAGCACACTTGCAAAACAGTCAGCAGCAATATGTTGATCAGTTTTCTCATGATCATTCACGATAATAAACACGTTTGACGCGTGGTGAGACACTGGTCAGAATCTCATAGGGGATGGTGCCGCGGGCTTCGCTCAACTGTTCGATGGGCACATGCTCGCCGAAGATCTCGACGGTGTCCCCGACCTTGCAGGGCGCACCAGTCACATTGATCATCACGGCATCCATGCACACGTTGCCCACGGTGGGACACAGCTTGCCGCCCACCCACATGCTCACGCGGCCGTTGCCGAAGTGACGGTCGAAGCCGTCGGCATAGCCGATGTTGACCGTGGCGATGCGGCTGTCGCGTTCAAGCACGCCATGGCGGCCGTAGCCGATGGTTGTGCCTGCGGGCCATTCCTTGATGCTGATGATGACCGAGCGGAGCGCCGAGACGGGCATGAGTGCTTCTTCGCTGCCGTCAAACAGGGTGCGGATGCCATACAAGCCGATGCCGATGCGCACCATCTCGTACTGCCGTTCGGGGAAGCGCACGGTGCCGCTAGAGTTGAGCATGTGCCGCATGAGTTGGTGGCCGAATGCCTGCTGAAGCATTTCGCTGCAAGTGTCAAAATAGTCAAACTGCATGAGGGTGTACTCGTCCTGTGCAGGTTCGTCGGCAACACTCAAGTGAGTGAATACCGAGGCGGGTGTGATGACTTCCTGTTCCTTGAGCAGGTCGATGAGTTCGGGTAGTTGCTCTTGAGTGAATCCCAAGCGATGCATGCCGCTGTCAATTTTGATGTGAACGGGGAAATGCTGCACACCATATTTGCGGCCTTCCTTGATCAAGTCATGGGCCATTTCCAGACTGTAGAGTTCGGGCTCCAAACGGTATTGGAACATCGCCTTGTAGTTCACCCCATTAGGATTGAGCACGATAATGGGCATGGTGATGCTGGCTTTGCGCAGGTCCACACCCTCGTCATGCACTGCAACGGCCAGGTAATCGCAGCCGCAGTCTTGCAGCGTTTTGGCGATTTCGTAGCTGCCAGCTCCATAGCCGCTTGCTTTGACCATACCGATGGTCTTGGTGCTCGGTTTGATGAGTGACTTGAAAAACTTGAAGTTGTGTGACAGGGCATTGAGGTCCACCTCCATGACCGTGAGATGTTGCTTGGCCTCCAGCAGATCGATAATCTGGCTGAAACCGAAGCTCGGGTCACCCTTGATGAGGATGGTCTCATCCTCGAAGTCGCCACGGGCGACATCCGAGATGAATTCCTGAGTATCGTTGAAGAAGCGCGCATGAGGCAGGTCGTTAAAATACTGATTATAACGGCACATGTCCTTGCCGATGCCGATGAGGCGGTTCACCCGTTTGGTCTTGAGCAGCTCGCTCACACGGATGTATAGTTCGTCACCGCTGTAACTCTCGGTGGCGAGGTCACTCAGGATAACAGTACATGGTCTGTTTCCCGCACGTCGGGTCATGAAATTGAGCGCCGGGGTGAGAGAGTAGTAGTCACTGGTGTAACTGTCGACAATCACTGTGCAGTTGTTCACACCCTCGATGACGTTGAGCCGTGTCCCGACAGGGGTGAGGGCTGCCATGCGGCTTGCGATGGTGTCGCGGTCGATGTCCAGGTGGAGCAGCACCGCCAGACAGGTGATGGCATTGTCCAGGTCGCGGTCGGCAGTGAAGGGAATGGTCACTTGGCCGGGCTCGTCATTGTAGGTGTAGTGTAGCGTTGTCTCCCGCTCTGAACGGTCGGTGCTGTCGACCTGCAAGGGTGCCTCGCTGTGGTTGCGAGACCACGAAGTGACGAGTGCCACGTCGCTCTCGACCAGCGGGGCGATGGTATGGGTCACCAACGGATCGTCGGCGCAATAGACGATGCAGTCGCAGTTGAACAGGATTTTTGCCTTCTCCTGCGCCTTTTGCTGCATTGAAGCGAAGCCGTCGTTGTGCTCGCTACCCAGGTTGGTGATGATGCCGATGGTGGGGCGGATCATCGCCTGCAAATTGTCCATCTCGCCAGTGGTCGAGATGCCCGCCTCGATGATGGCGAGGTCGGTGTTATTGTCGATTTCCCATAGGGACAGAGGAACGCCGATCTGGGAATTGTAACTGCGTGGTGAGCGCACGATGCGATAGTCGTCCTTGAGCAACTGGTAGAGCCATTCCTTGACAGTGGTCTTGCCGCGGCTTCCAGTGATGCCGATGACAGGCAGTTCACGGAAACGGCGGCGGTGGAACATTGCCAGGCTCTGCAGGGCATCCAATGGTGATTCCACGGCGATGTAATTGGCCGCTTTGCATTCGGGCGGGGCAAAATAGTCGCTGGCCACCACAAAGTTGCGCACCCCCTTGTCATACAGGTCGGGGATGTAGTTGTGGCCATCGTCGTTTGGTGTCCGCAGTGCAAAGAACACGGTTTCCTGGGGCGCCGTGAGCGAACGTGAATCGGTGAGTAATTGGCTCACGATGGCATCCTCGTCGATGATGCGTCCGCCAGTCACTTCCAGTACATTCTCTATTTCGGTGATTGTGTAGTTCATTGTCTGTCAATTACTTGTCGGAGTTCGGGATGGTTTTCCAAATAGGGATATTCCTTCATGAGGTTGCGCACCACACTGGCGGTGTCGGCATTGAAACGGTCCAAGGTCTCGCGGTTGGCACTCATCGGGCGGTGTTGCAAACGCTTGTGGATGCGCTCACAGCGAGCCACGGCCAGTGCGCTGCGGTCATCGAGGTAGGTAGCTTGGAACGCCTGCCAGATGTACTCCACAGCGACGTCGCTGGGGTGTACCATGTCGCTGGCGTAGAAACGGTAGTCGCGCAGGTCATCGGTCATGATCTCGAATGCGGGAAAATAGTCGCAATGCTCACGATGCCGTGCCATCGCCTCATGAATGGCGACACGCAGCGACGCCTTGCTTAGTGAGTTGGTGTCCAGCCCGTCGGCAATGTGGCGGATGGGGCTGACCGTGAGGATGATGTGCAGTTCGGGATTGAATTC
>CACZVR010000069.1 GCA_902784675.1 uncultured Bacteroidales bacterium
AACGCCAGACTCACGGTCATCAGCAGGAAACTGCGCACAAAGATGTCGCGGCTCACCTTGAAGTAACGCCCCGCACCCTTGAAGCGCCACACCTTGCGCCAGTCCAGCAAACCGTTCAAGTGAGGAAATTTGCGTTGCACCGTCAGGGCAGCATAGAGCAGCCCCAGCCATTCGCCCGCCAGTGTGCCCACGGCAATACCCACAAAGCCCATCTTCAACAGATAGACGCAGATGAGGCTCGCAGCGATGTTGAACACGTTGGTCATGATCGAGATCCACATCGCGCTCTGTGAATCCTGCATACCCAGCAGCCATCCCTTGAATGCCATCATCACCAGCACGGGAGGAACGCCCCAAATGCAGATGGTGAAATAGGTGATGGCTAGCGAGGTGACCTCGGGCGACGGACCGATAATCCACAGCAGCAACAGGCGAATGGGCCATTGCAGCACGATGATGGCGGCCGAGATGACGGCTGCCAACGCCGTGGACTCTCCCAGCAATTTGGCGCTCTCCTTGAAGTCGCCACTGCCGCATGTCTGCGCCGTCATACCCGATGTGCTCATGCGCAGGAACCCGAAGTTCCAGTACACCAGATTGAACATCATCGCACCCACTGCCACAGCGCCGATGAACACTTTGTCACCCAGGTGACCTGCGATGGCGGTGTCCACCAGTCCCAGCAACGGCACAGTAATGTTGGCGATAATCGCTGGCAACGCAATTCTTAAAATCTCCCGATTCATTCCCTCTTTCATGACCGCAAAGGTACAAAAAAAGCGGCACTAGCCGCTTTTTTGAGGAGTGGAGTAGGGTATTGTGTGGGATTATTCCCACATCAACAAATTTTAGTATACATGACTAGGAGTCTCGTTGAGCATGATGTTGATCAGCGCCGTGAGGTCGTCCATGCCGATGCCCTCAACACCATCAACGTTAGCGCCTTGAGGATTGATGGCCGAGTTATCGTCCAGCAAGTAGTTGATCAATGCGGTCAAGTCATCCATGTTAATGTAGCCGTTACCGTCGGCATCGCCTGCTTGGGCCGTCGGTGCGTTGAGCGACAAGGTGACTTGGACATTGTTCTGACCTGCTTTCAAGAAGTTCTTCAACTCGTCAAGCGACTGGTACTCAATCCTGCCCAAGCGCGTGTAACTGTAGGAGTTGGAGCCGTAGAACAGGCAGATGTAGCGGCTTGAATACAGCACCACGTCACCAGCTACGCAGGTCATGTACTCGTTGCTGGTCGTGAAGGTGCGGCCCAGGTCGCCCCACAACTCAAAGTCGTTGTCATTGACTGTGGCGGTGATGTCGGCGTTACCCAGTGCTGCAACCAGCTCGCGGGTGGCGGCATTGTCAACCAGTGTCATGACCTTAGTTCTGCCGTCGATGGTGAGATAGATTTTGTCGGTAACAGGCACCTCATTGACTGCGAAATCGAGTGTCTCAAGCCAGTTCTCAATGAGGGTGGCACGGTTGGGATGCTGGCTGTTGTTGATCCACAGGGATTCACCCATCCATTCAGCATCGGGCACCAGTCTGTGGGCATTGTTGACTACGGTCGCGATGCCGCTTGAGTGGCTCGAAACGATGAGTCCGAAGTGCTTGCCGGCCAGCTTGGCGCGATTCTGGAACAGATAGGTCTGGGCGGGTGCCGCCATTTGAGCGTGCCACAGCGGGGTGATAAAGATGATGTTGTCATACTCATCCACATCCTTGTTCACCGGTTTGATGGCAGGATAGCTGTCCAGGTTCTCGGGGTCAGCGTTGATGATGTTGAGCAGGTCGCGACCCAACTGGTAGTTATTGGCGTTGTAGTCCTGATTTTCGGCCACGGTCTGCACCTCCACCACATCGGCGTCGATAAAATCGGCGAGGGTGGCTGCAATCTGGCTGCAATGGCCAGTATAGCTGTAATAGGCAATGAGCGTTCGGCCGGTTTCGGGCGTTTGGGCGGGCTGGGCATTCACATCAATCTCCTCGGTGCAGCAGCACAGCATCAGAATCATCACAAAAAAAGCAAAGTGTTTCATATCCTTTATTTTTATTTAAGTTTTGGTTATCCGAGTGCAAAATTACATGGGGTTATCTTGCTGTGGCTTATCTGAATAACTTGAAAATCTACCATTTTCAACTTTTTTCATTTTATGCATCTCGGGTTTGGATTTTTTTCCTTATCTTTACCCCAAATTTCTAAAATCAAGACTCATGAAAAAGTTTATTTTTGCCATTTTACTTGGCTTTGTCTCAATCAGTGCTTTTGCACAAGTGAAGAACGCTCCCGTTCCTGGAACCGACGGGAACAAGTATGTGCCCTACGAGCAGCGCACCGGCAACGAGTCGGTCGTCTATTTCACCCGCAATCTCTCGGCTCAGGGGTTGATCATGGCCTATGAACAGGTCTGCGGCAACATCAGCGGGCATGTGGGCGTTAAACTGCACACGGGCGAGCCCAATGGTCCCAACATCATTCCCCGTGAGTGGGTCAAAGCGCTCATGGCAAAGGATCTGCCTCAGGCCAGTATCATCGAGACGAACACCTATTATGCGGGTGATCGCTACACCACCGAGCAGCACCGCCAGACCTTGAAAGTCAACGGCTGGACGTTCTGCCCGGTTGATATCCTTGACGAGCAAGGTACCACGACGTTGCCGATCGAGGGTGGCAAGTGGTTCAAGAAAATGGCCGTTGGCTCACACCTGACAAACTATGACGCGATGGTGGCGCTGACCCATTTCAAGGGCCACACCCAGGGAGGTTTCGGCGGCTCGAACAAGAACATCGGCATCGGTTGTGCCGACGGACGCATCGGCAAGGCATGGATTCACACAACCCCCAACCAGGATAACCAGTGGGACATCAAGGAAGAGGAGTTCATGGAGCGCATGACCGAGTCCACCAAGGCTACCATCGACTACTTTGGCGACCATGTCACCTATGTCAACGTGATGCGCAATATGTCTGTCTCATGTGACTGCGAGGGCGTTAATGCAGCTCCCGTGGTAACCCCCGATGTGGGCATCCTGTCTTCAACCGATATCCTCGCCATTGACCAGGCTTGCATCGACATCATCTATGCCATGACTGCTGCCGAGCACCACGACATGGTGGAGCGCATCGAGACGCGTCACGGACTGCGCCAACTCTCTTACATGAAGGAGCTGGGCATGGGCAACAACCGCTACATCCTCATCGACCTTGACAACGGCTGCCGACGCATCACCGCCGCCGAGGCCGCCCAGGGCCTCAAACCCTTTGTCAAAAAGAACTGACAACTCAATTTTGATGTCTTGAGTGGGCATAAACGATAATCATCAAACAAGGAGGGCAAGTTACTTTGAAATAACTTGCCCTCCTTGTTTGCTTATCTTCTAAAACTTAGAACGGCTTGGCGTCGCTTCCACTGAAGGACTGGAACAGCGAGTTAGCCAGGCTTGACGCGCCGATGCGGAAGTATTGGTTATTCAGCCACTTCTCGCCCAGCACTTCCTTGACGATGGTGTAGTACTTGATGGCGTCCTCGGTGGTGCGGATGCCGCCCGATGCCTTGAAGCCCACCATGCGACCGTGCTGCACGAAGTATTCCTTGATGCACTGGCACATCACATAGGCGGCCTCAAGCGACGCGCCGGGATAGATCTTGCCCGTCGAGGTCTTGATGAAGTCACAGCCCGAGTACATCGACAGGATGCTGGCGCGGCGAATGGCCTCGGCGCTCTTCAGCAGACCGGTCTCGAGGATGACTTTCAAGGGACGCTCGCCCACCACTTGCTTGATCTCGGCGATTTCGTCGCACAGTTCCTCATAGGCCTCGTCCTTGAAGTAGCCCACGTTGAGAACGATATCCACCTCGTCGGCACCGTCGGCGATAGCCAGGGCAGTCTCGGCGATCTTGGTCTCGATGTGAGCTTGGCTGGAGGGGAAGCAGGCGCTGCACACGGCCACGTCAACACCGCTCACCTCGAGCGTGCCGCGCACCACAGCAGCAAAGTTGCTGTAAACACAGATGGCGGCCACGTTCTTGTACTGGGGATAGTTGTTGTCAAAGTCATTGACCTTCTGCACAAAACGGGCTACGCTGCTCTCGCTGTCTTCGGTGGCCAGAGTGGTCAGGTCCACACAGTTCAGCAGGAACTGCTGCACCTCGGGGGTGTTGTTTTCGGCAGCGTGTTTGTCGATGATTTCCTGCACGGCGGCAGTCACGGCGGCATCGTCGATGGTGACGTTGCTCTGGTTGATGGCGCTCATGTACTTGTCCATGGGCTTGTGGTCATGATCGTGATGCTCACATCCGCATCCGCAATGTTCGTGTTCGTGGTTACTCATAATTCGTTGAATATTATTGGTTAGTGTTTTAATTTTTCATTTTCCAGATGGCGGTGGCTGTCGCGGCTGGTCTTCTTGGCGAAGTTGCGTTCCAGCGCGGCATCCAGGTCGATGCCCGTCTGGTTGGCCAGGCACATCACCACCCACATCACGTCGGCTAACTCATCGGCCAGGTCCAGGTCATCGCCTGGCTTGCTCGACTGGTCGCCGTAGCGACGTGCTATCACGCGCGCCACTTCGCCCACTTCCTCGGTCAGCACAGCCATGTTGGTCAATTCGCTGAAGTAGCGCACCCCGTACTCTCTGATCCACGCGTCAACACGCGCTTGAGCCTCTTGTATTGTCATAGTGATTGCAAAGGTAATGAAAAGTTTCCACTCTGTGGCTCCTTGTTTATGATTATTTGATTTTGGCGCCTCACATCGACATTTTATATGTTTTATAGCATAAAAAGCGTATAAATTAACGGTTTTTTGTAATTTTTCTTTGCGGTTTAATAAATAATGAGTAATATTGCTCCCTGTAAACAATCTTTACTTTAACCTCTTATTACTCTCTGATTATTAAAAATGGATAAAAAGTACAACCCCCAAACTATTGCCAAATCGATTGACATCGAGGAACTTTATGACCTTGATGTGACCATCGCGCGGTTTATCTTGCCCCGTCTGATGGTGTTTAAGAAACATTGCGAGCGCACTCCGCGCCTCAACATGCCCCCCGAGGAATGGAATAGTATCCTGGACAAGATGATTTACGCCTTTGAGCGCATCGCTCTCCAGACCGAGGAGGACACCCCCGAGTACAAGGCCTATATCAAGGCCATCTGGAACAACGAGGAAGATCTTGCCGACCTCAAACGTGCCGCTAAAGCCTCGCTCAAGCCCATCAGTGAGGGCCTCTCGCTCTATCACAAGTATTACCGCAGCCTGTGGTGGTAATTCTTTAAGTTAGAAAATTAGGAGTTAGAAGTTAGGAATTGGGATGAGGATGCCATCCGTCCAGTCCAGCTCATCCAGTCACTCCAGCTCATCCAGTCACTCCAAGCCGGCGGATGCCGCCTAAAGCCTAAAAGCCTAAAACCTAAAAAGCAATTTAATGACAGGAAGTCCGTTATAATAGTACACTTAAAAAAAGAATGCGATGAAACGGACGATATTATTGCTGTTGGCGATGTTGACATTGACTCCTGCCGCGCTGCGCGCCCAGGAGGCTGAGTCGTTATATACTGGCTGGGGTGCCGGGTTCCACATCGGTGTGGGCGGCATGGTGCCCACGGGATCGTTGGGTGACGACCTGAAGGGATGCGCCGTGTTCACCGGTGGTTTTGACCTGGAATATCAGCGAGCGAGACTCAAAATCAACGTCAGCTACAGTCAACCCTCGTTCAAGAACGAGAATCCCTATGCCGTCTATGACAACCAGGGACGCAATCTGCAACTCAACGGCACGGCCAGCACCACCTCATTAGACGCTGGCTTGCAGCTGGGCTACACGGTGTTACGGCAAGGCAAGGTGAGTGTCACCCCTTGTGTGGGCGTGAATTTCAACCGTTTGAAATGGGACATGAACACCATCAAGTGGGAAAAGGACGAGGACGGAGTGGACAGGCCGCAAATCGACAATGTGACCGACGTGCACGAGAATAGCACCGGATGGACGGCGAGCGTGGACATTGATATCATGCTGGGCGGCAAATTCGTTGATTTGGGCGGCAAGAGCCATTACACCTCGTCGGTGCGCATCACCCCCTTCATCACCCACACGGGCTACGGCCATCTGTCACCTGCTGCCAAGGGCAACTGGATCGGCATGACCGTGAGCTATGCAGGTCTATCGCGTCTCTTGTCCTCTCGTTAAGAGCAGCACGCCTAGCACAAAACACTATTTAACACCCAAATCTTGATGGGATTCATTTCTTTGTTCTACTTTTGCCGCCAGGAAATGAAACGGTTACTCCTCATATTGGCTATTGCCGTGACCATGACGGCGTTAACGGGTGTCCAGACACACGCAGCCCCTGCTGTGAATGATCCGCTTGACAACATCGAGTTGCCCTCGGTATTGCAGAAGACCTTTGCCGGCTACTATCATTTCATCGAGCCCTCGACGGGCGACACGCTGGCGATGATCGTCTTCAACCCCATCATTATCTACCCGCGCGAGCGTTTCCGCAACAAGGCCGAGGAGAAGTTATACTGGAAGACCGTGCGCGACGTGAAAAAGACCTTGCCCTATGCCAAACTCATCAGCTCGACGCTGCTCGAGACCTATGAGTACATCGACACCTATCAGACCGAGAAGCAAAAGCAGGCCTACCTCAAGCGGTTTGAGAAAGAACTGTTTGCACAGTACAAACCGCAGATGAAAAAATTGACCAAAAACCAAGGCAAAATACTCATCAAACTCATCAATCGCGAGACCAACCAGAGTAGTTACAGCATCCTCAAGGCCTTCTTGGGAAAATTCCGTGCCGGATTTTGGCAGACGTTCAGCAAGTTCTTCGGTGCCAGCCTCAAGGAGGGCTACCACCCCAACAAGAACAAGAAGGACGCCATGATTGAACGCATCTGTGTCCGCATCGAGCAGGGTGCCCTTTAATCTTGCATGCGGGCGCTCTGGCCGAATGATTCGGCTCTTTTTTGATATAACCGGGTGAAAACTCGGTTTTTTATGCTATATTTGCACCTCTTTTTTAATGCAACATTTTTATATTACAGTGATTATGAAGAAATTCTACGCTTTCTTGGCTCTGGCGGCTGTGGCTGTTGGAGCAATGGCCGATGACTTCGTGAGCGATGGCAGCGGCAACGTTTACACCTTTAACTCGCTGAGCCAGATTGAGGGCACAGGCGTCAGTTTGCAGGACGACGGCTCTTATCTTGTGAGCGCCGACTTCACCATCAGCGAGGGCGATGTGCTGCAACTGCTGAACAACGACCTCATCAAGATGGCTAACGGTGTGAGGATTACCATGAACGGTAATGCTGACTTCGCTCCCGCCGACACTGCGGTCATCACCCGCGACGTCGAGGGTTCAAACCCCAAGGGTTTCTGGATGATGGGCGAGAACGGTAATGCCAATCTCAAGAACGTCACCTTCGAGTATGTGGGCGTTGTCTTCGGTGGCGCCAACAGCAGCCTGCATGCCGACAACTGCACCTTCACCTTGCACAACGGCAAGTCGTCGAGCTCGGGTGCCATTTCGTTCAACGCATCGTGCGACAATAACATCATCGAGAACTGCTATTTCATCGAGAACACCCTCAACGCCATCGGCAACGGTGCCACCAACCCCGTGGGTATCATCATCCGCAACAACCTGTTCTGGCACAATACCACCGCCAACCGCAACAAGCCCCAAATCAACCTGACTGTGGGTGGACCCTATGACGTACTCATCGCCGACAACCAGGTGATTGGCGGCCAGTTCAACTTGTCAGGCGGTATCGGTTTGAGCAACATGATGGGTCTGGGTCACACCGGCACCAACATCATCGAGAACAACTACATTGCCGACAACCGTTACGGCATCACCACCATCGGCAGTGTCGACGCCATCATCCGCAACAACAAGATGGTCAACAACTGCTATGAGGCCAATCCCAACAACGGTGGCAGCTGCATCAGCATCTATGACAGCAGCAGTAGCGCTAACGTCTATATCGAGGGCAACTGGATGGAAGGTGGTTTCTGGGGCATCACCGTGCCCACGGGCGCTCCCAACATCAACTTGGGCAAGGTTGAGGATCCCGAGGCCGAGGACTACAACCCTGGCAACAACACCTTCGTCAACAACGGCAACGGCGGCGTTTTGTATGACCTGTTCAACAACGGCACCGCTACCATCTGGGCACAGGGCAACACCTGGAACGTGGCCGAGCAGACCGAGGAGAACATCGAGGAGGTGATCTACCATCAGGTGGACGATCCCAATTTGGGTCTCGTCATCTTCATGCCTGCCCATCAGGAAGAGCCCTCGGCAGTCGAGGAGATCGAGGCAGCACAGCAGGCCGACGGCCTCTACTACAACCTCATGGGCCAGCCCGTCGAGAATCCCACCAACGGCATCTTCATCCACAACGGCAAGAAGATTCTCGTGAAGTGATGGTCAGTCAAGCGATTGCTTGAACTGAAAAACGAACGCAAAACGCGACCCGACGACAAACCGGGTCGCGTTTTTTTATCACACATCCACCTAAAAATCACCAACTTACCATCACTTTTAAAATTTTTATAGGATTTCTATAATAGAATTTCTATAAAAATTGGGCAGGGTGACACTCGTGTGGCTGCCTTTGATTCATGTCTTCTTGAACTCTACAGGCACTGCGCCGCGCATGCCACAGTGCTAATGCAAAATCGATATGATCGCCTGATTGATAATTAAATAATAATTGTCCTTCTTGTCTTTTTTGTCTTCCAATCAATGCTCAAATGTCAAAAACTAAGGTCTAAAGTCTAAAGTCTAAAGTCTTTTTCGTACCTTTGCACCCCAAATAAGAAACTAACATTAAGATATAGAATAAAATGGAGAATGAGAAGAAATTTGCCCGCACGCTGGTGACGACGGCGTTGCCCTATGCTAACGGCCCCGTCCACATCGGCCACTTGGCTGGCGTGTATGTGCCTGCCGACATCTATGTGCGCTACCTGCGTCTGCAGGGCGAGGATGTGCTGTTCGTGGGTGGCAGCGATGAGCACGGCGTGCCCGTGACTCAACGCGCCCGCAAGGAGGGCATCACCCCCCAGCAGGTTGTGGACCGCTATCATGAGCTCATCAAGAAGTCGTTCGAGGAGTTCGGTATCTCTTACGACATCTACAGCCGCACGACCAGCAAGACGCATCACCAGTTCGCCGCCGAGTTTTTCCGCAAACTCTACGATGAGGGCAAACTCATCGAGAAGACGACCAAGCAGTTCTATGACGAGCAGGACGGCAAGTTCCTTACCGACCGCGACGTCGAGGGCGAGTGCCCCTATTGCCATCATCCCGCTGCCAAGGGTAACCAGTGTGAGGACGGCTGTGGCCGTGACCTGGATCCCACCGAACTGATCAACCCGCACGCCAAGGACAGCGACCATCCCCTCATCCTCAAGGATACCACCAACTGGTTCCTGCCCCTCAACGAGTATGAGGGCTGGCTCAAGGAGTGGATTCTCGAGGGTCACAAGGAGTGGCGCAGCAATGTCTATGGACAGTGCAAGTCGTGGCTCGACAACGGGCTGCAGCCCCGCGCCATGACGCGCGACCTGGATTGGGGCATTCCCGTGCCTGTCGAGGGTGCCGAGGGCAAGGTGCTGTATGTGTGGTTCGATGCACCCATCGGCTATATCAGCAACACCAAGGAACTGTGCGATGCTCAGCCCGAGCGTTGGGGCACATGGCAGCAGTGGTGGCAGCAGCAGGACACGCGCCTCATCCATTTCATCGGCAAGGACAACATCGTGTTCCACTGCATCATCTTCCCCACGATGATGAAGGCTCACGGTGACTACATCATGCCCGACAATGTGCCGGCCAACGAGTTCCTCAACCTCGAGGATGACAAGATTTCGACGAGCCGCAACTGGGCCGTCTGGCTGCATGAATATCTCCAGGACTTCCCTGGCAAGCAGGATGTGTTGCGCTATGTGCTCACCGCCAATGCTCCCGAGACCAAGGACAACTACTTCACCTGGAAGGACTTCCAAGACCGCAACAACAACGAGTTGGTGGCCATCTTGGGCAACTTCGTCAACCGCGCCCTGGTGCTCACTCACAAGTTCTGTGGCGGCATCGTCCCCGAAGCCGGTGAACTTGCCGACGTGGACCGCGCGGCCATCGAGGAGTTCAAGAACGTGAAGGCTGTCTTGATCGACCACATCGAGCACTTCCACTTCCGCGAGGCTTTGAAGGACGCTATGGACCTGGCCCGCATCGGCAACAAGTACTTGGCCGACACCGAGCCTTGGAAGTTGGCGAAGACCGACATGGCACGCGTGCAGACCATCATGAACGTGGCCCTGCAGATTACCGCCAACCTGGCCATCGCTTTCGAGCCGTTCCTGCCCTTCAGCGCCGAGAAACTGCGCCGCATGAT
>CACZVR010000070.1 GCA_902784675.1 uncultured Bacteroidales bacterium
CGGATCATCGACTGAGAACCAGGCTGGCCCGAAGAGGAGGTGACGTTGACACCAGCGGCCATACCCTTAAGGGCATCCTCGGCGCGCAGGCGGGTCTTACCGGCCAAGTCCTCGGCCGACACCTTGGCGATAGAGGCCGTAACGACGCTCTTCTTCTGCACACCATAACCGATCACGACCACCTCGTTAAGCAACTCGGCGTCTTCGGTGAGGACGATGCTCATGTTCTGACTAGCAAGTACAGTCTGCTTGCCATAACCCACATAAGTGATTTCCAACTCTGCACCTGCAGGCGCGTTAATGGAAAATCGGCCGTCGAGGTCGGTAACCGTTGTGTTCGACGTGCCCTTTTGCACAATCGTGGCGCCAATCACGGGTTCGCCGTTGGTATCAACGATTGTACCCGTGAAGGTCTGATTTTGTGCAAATGCCGCTATTGCCAGCATGACTGTCAACAGCAGTGAAAGTAATCTTTTCTCTTTCATGTCACATTTTTTAAAAGTTGATTAAATAATATTTGGTTATTCATTGTTGTCAATTGGTTGACATAGTTGTTTTCGGTTTATTTGCAATCCGGCCATGGGGCAACGGTCACATCGCAAATTTAGCCTATTATAGAATGTGTCCTTCTGCTCAAAAACAAAAAAGTGGATGATTTTATCCACTAAAATTTTATAATCATTTGATAAATAACTATTTACAAAATATTACCAATCGTTAAAAAGTGGTTAAAATATTGAGCCATTTTTGACAGAAACCATCATTTTTCTGCAACATTTTGCCTTTTTTGTTGCCCAAACGGGATTTAACAAGTACATTTGCGCGACTAATTTCTAATCATTAACCATTGATGAAAAAGAACCTCATTTTTGCACTCCTGACCCTATTGCCGTTCCTCGTTGTGGCAGCGGCCGCCCCTATCGACTTGGAGCAGGAATATCGCAAACTCGATAAAGCCATCGACCAGACCAATCAGTATGTGCAGGAGCGCGAAAACCGCATCAGCGCCTACAAAACAGCCCGTGGCAACATTGACAACGACTGGGCACAATATGAATTGAGCCGAAGCCTGTATGAGGAATACCGTTCCTACATGAGCGACTCGGCCATCCACTATATTGGGCGGTGCATCGACTTGACCGAGAAGATGGGAGATCGCACTCGTGCCGAGGAATGCCGCCTGTTGCTAGCCTACCAGTGCATCGAGTCGGGCATGTATCACGAGGCAAGTGATATCTTGAATTCCGTCAACGAGAATGGCATCAACGACGCCAACAACCAGCGACGCTATTACATCACGATGGCTCACTTGTATCAGGAATTGGGCTATTATTGCAGAGTTCCATACCTGCAAGGGGAATACTATGCCAAGCATGACCACTACAAGAATTTGATCAATAACGACAGGTTATCGACAAATGATGACGAGGCGTTGCAGATTAAAGAACTTGAGCACTTTTCGGCAGGCGATGCTGCAGGTGCCCTGAAATACAGTGACCAGCGGCTGCAACAAGTCCAGAAAGGCTCACACCAATATGCCATCGTGGCTTTTTACCGCTATTTGGATTATTCACTGGCAGGTGACTCGGTTCAAGCCCGTTACTGGGTGACACAGTCGGCCTTGAGCGACGTCGAGAACGCCGTCATGGACCAGGGTGCGATGTGGGAACTGGCCAATCTGCTCATGGGCGACGGCGACATCGAACGCGCCTACCGCTACATCCACTTCGCATGGCAGTGCGCCAACAAATTCAACACATTGAAACGCAACAACCAGATTTCGCCTGTGCTGACCGCCATCAGCGACAACTATGAGGCCTCACTCAAACGCGCCAACCGATGGTTGGCAGTGCTGGCAGGGGTATTGAGCCTGCTGGCGGCATTGTTCCTGGGCATCCTGTTCTATAGCAACAGCCAACGCAAGAAACTCGCTCGTGCTCGCAACGAGTTAAGCGAGAGCAACACCCAATTGGCTCAACTGAACAGCCAGCTTTCGGATCTGAACAGCCAGATGCGCCAGACCAACCTCAAACTCAACGAGTCTAACCGCGTGAAAGACGAATATGTGGGTCGTTTCATTCACTTGTGCTCCTTCTACATCGACCGTCTGGACGAAATGCGCAAGCGCGTGAACAAGATGGTCAAGAGCAAGGACCTTGACGCTCTGCACAAGTTCACCGGTGACAGCGAATTGCGTGACAATAACCTGAATGAGTTGTACGAGATTTTTGACAGTACCTTCCTGCACCTGTTTCCCAACTTTGTGAACGATTTCAACGCCCTGCTGCGTCCCGAGTGCCGCGTCACCCTACCCGACCCCGAGACGCTGAACACCGATGTGCGCATCTTCGCCCTCATCCGCCTGGGCATCGAGGACAGTAGCCGCATCGCCGAGTTCCTTCACTACTCAGTCAACACCATCTATAATTACCGTGCCAAAATCAAAAACGGCGCTCTGGGTGACCGCGACACCTTCGAGGCACGCGTCAAGTCCATCGGCATGTACTCCCCGCCCGAGAGCGGCGTGACACAAGAATGAACAGACATGAAAAACAAACAAGCGGCTGAAATTCAGTCGCTTGTTTGTTTACACTCTAAAAACTGTTGAGATCACCTCAAGGTAAAAGATTTGCGTTGCACGTCACGGCTATTGGTGCCGACCATTACCTCGAATTCACCGGGCTCGCAAACATAGTCCAAGTTGCTGTTATAGAACTTGAGCAAGTCGGCATTGATGGTGAAGTTGACGGTGCAGCTCTCGCCGGGCTTGAGGCAGATGCGTTCAAAGCCCTTCAATTCTTGCACGGGACGAGCAATGCTACCCACCATGTCGCGGATATAAAGCTGAACCACCTCGGTACCCTCGCAGCTACCCGTGTTGGTCACAGTGACCGACGCGGTGATGTTACCGCCAGTAGTCATCGAGTTGCCGCTCAACGTGAGCGGGCTATACTCAAAGGTGGTGTAACTCAATCCATAACCGAAGGGGAACAGCGGGTCGTTAGGCACATCCAGGTAGTTGGTGGTGAACTTGGTGAACCACTTGGGATTAGGACGACCTGTGTTCAGATGGTTGTAGTAGATGGGAATCTGACCCAAGTTGCGCGGCATGGTCACGGTGAGTTTTCCGCTGGGTGCCACGTCACCGAAGACAACATCGCAGATGGCATCGGCAGCCTCACTGCCACCGAACCACACGTTAAGGATGGTGGGAATGTTCGCCACTTCCCAATCCATCACCGTGGCGCGACCGCTGAAGTTGAGCAGCACAATGGGTTTGCCTGTGGCCTTGAGGGCGGTGAGCAGGTCCTTCTGGGCATCAAGGATGGACAGGTCGCTGCGCGAGCTGCTCTCGCCCGACATTTCGCTGGGCTCGCCCATAGCGGCAACAATCACATCACACTCCTTGGCAATGCGCACGGCCTCGTCACGCATCACGTCAACGGGGCGTTCGTCACGCATCTCGCGACCGAACATGGTTGAATTCTTCTCCAACTCGGCATCATAGCACACGTTACAGCCCTTGGCATACATCACCTCGGCATTCTCACCCACAGCGCGGCGCATCGCCTCGAGCAGGGTGCTGTAGCGGTCACTAGCAGCGGCCACACTCCAAGTGCCGGGCATGTTGGCGCGTGTGTTGGCCAACGGGCCGACGAGGGCTATCTTGCCCGTGCGCTTGAGGGGCAGCACATTGTCATTGTTCTGCAGCAAGACAAAAGTCTCGGTTGCCAACTTGCGGGCGGCAGCGCGATGCTCCTCGGTATAGATATCCTTCTTGGCACGCTTGGAATCAAGGTAGCGATAAGGGTCATCAAACAGGCCAAGCTTATACTTAGCTTCGAGGATGCGTCGGCAAGCCTTGTCGATGTCATCCATGGTCACTTTTCCCTCATTGAGCGACTGTTCCAGGGTGCCCAAGAAACCGTCGGCCACCATGTCCATGTCGGTACCGGCCTTGAGGGCAAGCGCCGAAACGGTCTGCAGGTCGCCCATGCCATGGTTGATCATCTCGCTGATGGCAGTGTAGTCGGTCACCACAAAGCCGTCAAAACCCCAACGGTCACGCAACACCTCGGTCATCAGCCAACGATTGCCCGTAGCGGGGATGTAGTCGATGACATTGAACGAAGTCATGAAACTGCCGGCACCAGCATCCACACCAGCCTTGTAAGGCGGGAAATACTCGTTGAACATGCGCACATGACTCATATCCACTGTGTTATAGTCACGGCCGGCCTCGGGAGCACCATAGAGGGCGAAGTGCTTGACACACGCCATCATTGTGGTCTTGTCGGCCAGATCGGAGCTCTGGTAGCCTTCAATCATGGCACGAGAGATGGCGGCACCCAAGAAGGGGTCCTCACCGTTGCCCTCGCTCATGCGTCCCCAGCGCGGCTCACGGCAGATGTCCACCATGGGGCTAAATGTCCAACAGATACCGTCGGCAGTCGCTTCGACCGAAGCGACGCGCGCCGAGTTGCGAATCGCATCCATGTCCCAACTCATCGACATGGCAAAGGGGATAGGGAACACGGTTTCATAGCCGTGAATCACGTCCATACCGAAGATCAAGGGAATGCCCAAACGGCTCTGCTTCACGGCAACCTCCTGCAACGCGCGGATGCTCTGCACACCTTTCATGTTGAACAGCCCCCCCACCTGGCCAGCCTTGATTTTGCCGACCACGTCACCGCTCACCGTCGAACCAGTGATGATGTCACCCGTGACGGGCAAGTTGAGTTGTCCGATTTTCTCTTGCAGGGTCATCTTGCCCATGAGTTCATCGATGAACTGGTTCATCTTGGCTTGGTCGGTGGCATAAGTACTCATCGCAGCAAATGCTACAGTCAAGACCATTAAAAGGCTTTTAAATCTTGTCATAACTATCGTGTTTTTATAATTACATGCAAATGTAGTCTTTTATTTTGTAACAGTGAAACCCAGTTTGGTGAGACCCTGCTGCACCTCAGGACAACTCATGAACAGACGCCAGAGCAAACCTGTGCGGTAATTCTCGATCATCGGGGCTATAGTGCACTGATCTATGGCCAAATAGCGGGGCAAGGTCCAACCACTTGCAGGGCTGAACGCGTCAAAGAAGCCATATCTGCCCCAGATGGACTCGCCACGGGCATAGAAGCCCTTGAGTGCCGCCATCGATTGCTCGGGTGTGTAAGGGAACGAGGACAAGGCTGCCGTGGGCGTGATTACGCCCAAGTCGTTGCCGGGACTATGAGCCGAATAACCGTCGGTTGAATAGCTTGCGGTCAAGCCCCAACAGTCAGGACCGTAGCCGGTATAATGCTTGGGATTCTCGACGCAGTATTGATAATTGCTCAAGGCATGGTTGCGCACCACGTTCCAGTAATCGGCATATTGATCTTTCAATCCCTTGGGATTCAGACCTATCCAGCTGTAGTGCGCCCAAAACAGCGGGCCGCCTGTTTGCTCAGCACCATTGTGCTTGAGTTCAAGAGGATAGCCATAGGGGGCTGCATCGCTCTTGATGCCACCGCTGCGAGCCCAGCCCTTGTGATAGCATGAAGCTGGGACGGTGTGGGTGGGTGAAGCAGCAGCCAACACATAGACGATGAGGCACTCGTTGTAACCCTCGAGCGGGAAGTTCATCTCCCATTCATACTCCGGTGACCAGTGCCAATAAATGACGTCCTGTCCGCCACGCGTGTACCAATCAAATTCCATCCCCTTCCACAAGGCGTTGATGCGCTCAACAAGGCTTTTCTCGGCATCGGTGTCACGGTTGAGGTATTGGCGGGCGCACAGCAGTCCTTGTATCAGGAAACAACTCTCCACCAGGTCACCGCCGTTGTCCTTCTGGCCAAAGGGCTTCACCTTACCGGTGGGACCATTCAGCCAATGGGGCCACACTCCATGGAAACGGTCGGCTCGCTCCAGAAAGTCCACGATGCGCGTCATGCGTTCCACGCCCTGGTCACGGGTGATAAAGCCGCGTTCCATCGCCACGATAAGCCCAGCGATGCCAAAACCGCTACCGCCTGTGGTGACCACATCCTGGTCATGCTCGGGATAGTCACCGTCCAGGTGGATGCGCTCACGGGCAAGACCTGACGTGGGTTCTGCCCCATCCCACATGTAGTTGAAGTGGACCCGCTGGATATAGTCCAGCATGGCGTCATCGTCGGCAAACGATGAAGGACGGACCTGCTCATCGGGAGTGAGGGGTTCCTCGTTATTCGGCTTGCTCTCACTTTCGCTCTTGCAAGCACTGAGGGCCAGCAGGATAATGAGCCCGAATATTTTTAAGATAGTCTTGTTCATGCTATGCTTGATTAATGGTTACTTTTCACGACTTTGGAAAGAGGACCGCGACCTGTTTCGGCAAGGGCTTCGATGGCGAAGTGGTAATCGGTGCCCACGTCCAGTCCACGCATGTCATATCGAGTGTCGCCGTTGACCGTGATGCAGTGATATAATTTGTCGGGAGCGATACCATAATAGATATTATAGCCGTAAGCCCCCTCCACAGGAGCCCAAGTGATCATCGCATTGCGAGAGTCGCTCTTGTCGCGTTTGACGGCGAAACGTTTCACGGCTGCGGGCAAGTCACCTTGTGCCAGCCCGAAGACACGCACCTCGCTCAGGCAGAAGTAGCCGCTTGAGGGCATGTGCAAGTTCTCGATGCGCAAATAGCGGGTATTGAGTGCTTGACGCAGTTCAATGTAATCGTGCGGCACATCGCGGTCATTGGCGCTCTTATCCACCACCAAGGTCCAACGCTCACCGTCGTCGCTGGCAAGGATGCGGTACTGGTAATAGATGTCATTGGCGCGATTGTGCTGCACAGTCTTGTGGTCATAGAAGTTGAGTTGCAGGGCACGCACCTCGCGCATGCCACCCAAGTCCATCACCACCCATTCATCATTACTGCCGCTGGCAGCACTCCAGTAGGTGCGCATGCTCTCATCGGTGAGACTGGCTGCCGTCAAGGTACTGTCACAGGTCGACACGGTGCAGGGTTTATTATAGGAAAGCAGCATCCAGCCCGTGAAGCGGTCGGTCGGATTTTTGATATCGCGGTCGGCATTCCAGCAAGGATAATCGCCAAAAGCTGTAACGCAATACATCACGCCATCGGCATCGAACGCCGTGGGATAAAGCCCCACGCGCCTTTCAAACTTGTATTTGAGCGAGAGCATGCAGGTGCCCACATGCCAGTAGTTGCCTTTCAGGTCGGCAAAGGTGCCCCCATGACCGACGCCCTGCACAAATCCACCTGGTTTGTAACTCATGGGGTTGTGCTTTTGATAGGTGAAGGGACCCAACGGGTTGTCGCCCACATAGACACCGTCGGCATACACCTTGAACTCGGTGCCCGGTGCACCATATTGGAAGTAATATCGGCCGTTATGCTTGGTCATGAAAGACCCTTCCATGAAAGGTTTGAGTGTCACCTCGTCATCGTTGTTCATCCCGAAGCGCTCCCATCCATGCTTGTCGGGTTGCAGGAGCACCAGGTCGTGAATCTTGCTGACAGGTGTGAAATCTTCGCGGCTAATCTCAACACCCTTGACAGGGTATTCGTTGCTTGAGCCATAATATTCATAGAGTCTGCCGTCATCGTCAAGAAAGACATACGGATCCCATGTGGGCAGCGTGTTGCGTTCAATGGCACGGCGCCATCGGCCGCTCTTGGGATCGGTCGAATACCAGATGGGCAAACCCTCATAGGTGGAGCCTGTATAATATAATGTGTCGCCAACTACCCATGCAGCGGGAGCACATTCGTCATCATCGGCGGGATAACGCTGGAAGGAAGCCTGGCAAAAGTCCCAATCACTCAAGTTGCGCGAGTAATGGAAACCGCCTTGATTGGTCGAGAACAGGTAATACTCGCCCTTGTAGGCAAGCCCCATGGGGTCGGCTGACGAGCGGAACGAGCCACCCTGACGGGTATTGTTGTTCCAAGGCTCGTAGTTGTAACTGATGTTGAGAGGATTGCAGTAGGTGCTGGTGGTATTGTCAGCCGGGTCATACCAGTGTGTGGCTTGTGCCGCTCGTCGCGGCCGTGCGATGTTGCCACTACTCTTCTCGGCAAGAGTGATATTGACCACACGCTGGCCAGTCTGTCGGGTGACCATAGTCATTTCCTTGCCTGGATAGTGGACACACAACAACGAGTCGTGGTCGGTCCCCGTGAGCGAGAAACGACCCTGAGCATCAGTATTGCAGTGGGCCGGGCTGTAAAGCCACATTACAGTAGCACCGTCCAGCGGTCGCCCTTGCAGGTCGGTCACCACCCCTGTCACCTGATAGTCGGTGACCACAGGGATGTAATAATCACTCACCTGTCCCTTGACGACCTTAACCGAGTCATTGCTGGCACTAGCGGCAAGGGCGGTACAAATCGCTATTGCGGCAAGAAAATGGTACATTGATTATTTTTTTATAAAAGGCAGGGTGTCGCCCGAGGGCGTATCACCCTGCCTTAACGGTATTATTGGTTAAAACTCGATTTACTCGTTCTTGGGATCGTTCTTGAGTGTGGGAACAGTCTGCAACTGGCTCAGCGGCAGAGGATAATACTTCACACTCTCGCTCCATCCGTTAAGTACGCTAGCTGCCAAGCCGGTGCGGATGAGGTCATTGTAACGCTCGCCCCACTCGCACACGAGCTCCATGCGGCGCTCATCAAGAATCTGGTCAACGGTGACATTGCTCATCGTGGGCATCTGCGCGCGTGCGCGCACCAGGTTGAACGGTTGGTCGCCATTTTTGCCCTGACGCACCTTGGCCTCGGCATTGATCAGCAATACGTCTGCATAGCGCAGGATGCGGATGTTGTTGTTCGAGCCATATTTGCTGCGGCCAGGGGTCAACTGGTTCCTCGGCGTGTAGGCTTTACCATTCCACGTGTTGGTGTTGTTGACATTGCCCATCACGTTGATTTCGTCTCCATCGCGGGTTGTCGTGCCGCCCACAAGGACAGAGGTCTCCAGACGGATGGTCTCGCCACGTGCCTGTGCCCAGTTGATGAAATTGTCGGTAATACCGACGAAGTTCCATCCACCCAAGTTACCGGGGCCCTGGAACACGAACCACTGGTCGGCATCAACTTCTTCGCCGCTGCCCTGACCGAAGTCGGTACACTGGCACTCCAACAGACTCTCGTTACACATCTTGCCGGGAATCTTGAACAGGTTGTAAAAATCACTGTAGAGCTGGAACTTGTTGCTGCCGATGATATCATCGGTTAAAGCCTCGGCCCTGGCATAGTCGCCGCGATTCATGCAAACCTTGGCGGCAAGCGCTTCGGCAGTATAAGCAGTAGCGGCACCGAAGTGTACGGCCTCGTTGGGACGCATCTTGGGGCAGTTGTCAATGGCATACTGCAGATCCTCGAGCATGTAGCGCTCAACAGCGTCCTTGGTTGAACGAGTGAGGTCACTCTGGTTGTTGTCGCGCAGAATGGTCACGTCACCAAAGGCTTGCGTGAGCCTGTAGTAGGCATAGGCACGCAGGATGCGCACCTCGCCGCAGTAAGCACGATAAGTGGCGCGGTCGGCATCATTAGTGATATGCTCGGCATAGGAGTCCAGCGATGCAAGAGCACCGTTGGCCACCTTGATCATGCCGTAATACTGATTCCACATCTCGTTCAAACCCCAGAACGAATTGTCATACTTGAAGTTACCGAAGTCAACGAGCAGACCCTGGTCGTCAACACGGCCACTCCACACGTCACCGTCACGGACGATGGTCAAGGGCCAAATAACCCAGTGCATACCGCCAGTGCGCAACTTGGCATAAACGCCCGAAACAGGCATGTACATCTCGCTCGTCTTGGTGTAGTCCACATCCGACTCAGGAAGTTTATTCTCGGGCAGGATGTCAAGCCAGTCATTGCAGGAGGTGGCTCCCACCATCAGCAGACCTGCAATCATGATATATTTGAAAAATTTCATCGTATTTATCTTTTTAATGATTGTTGGTAATGTGCTCTGTTAGAAGTCGATGGTCACACCGAAGGTGTAAGTTGCCGTCAACGGATAAACCTCGGTATCCCAACCCTCGGGATCGTTCAACTCGGGCGTGAAGCTGTTGGCCTTGAACAGGGTGAGAGGACGGTCGGCTGTAGCGCTCAAGCGCAACGAGGGCAGGATGTAGTTGCCCAACTTAATGTTCTTGAAAGTGTAGCCAAGCGTCACGTTCTGGATGCGGAAGAAGTCGGCATCCTCAACAAAGAACGAGTTCACACGCTGGTCGCTCACGTTCCATGTGCGCACCCAACCCTCGGCCGAGGGATAGGTATTGGTCGAACCGGCACCAGTCCAGCGATTGGCAACCTGGTCGTGGTCGAAGTTGTAGTTGGACTGAGCGTAACGCAGAGC
>CACZVR010000071.1 GCA_902784675.1 uncultured Bacteroidales bacterium
ACGTGAGGGCTCAGCGCCCAACAGATAGTTGATGAGAATGGTGAGGTCTGACATGTCGCATGTGCCGTCGCCATTGCCATCACCATCAACAATGAAATACACAGCCGACACGTTTTTAGATTCAAGAGATGAGATGTCAAGCCATGCGGTGTTGGCGTCCATGTAGGTGCCTTCTTCCTTGGGGAAGAAACCGATTTTGCCATTCTCGTCCATGCCGAGCGCCAGGTAGTTGTCATTAGCGGGAGTGGACTGATCGGGAATATAGTCAATGAAGATAGAGTAGTTTCCCAAATTGCCATGGTTGCTGAAAATGCTGAAGTAGTTACCCATGAGCAGATCGGTCGAGATGGGCATTGCCGTGCAGTTGGTGGGCTCTCCTACAGGAACCAGCTTGTTGTCCTTGATGTCGGGCGATGCACACTTGATGAGTACGGGTGTGGCACCGGGAATAGTGTCGCCCTGGCCGTATCGTTTAATAGGTTTAACCATAGCGGTGTTATTCTGGCTATCAACGATGCGGGTCACTGTGTAAGCGCCGTCAATGCTACCTCCTTCAGGAATCAGGCACGGGAAGTCGCAACACAATGTAGCCCAATATTCGGTATCGTCATCGGATAGCGCAGTATTTACGGGCTGGAGAGCAAAATAAGAGGTGTCCATTGAACCTTCATTCACCGGTTCAATCCACCAATGTGATTCGGTCTTTTCAAGAGTGCCAGCTGAAAATCCATTGCCAAAGTCACGGAAGATGCAGGGGCGTTCACCGTTGCAGAAATCCTTATAGAATGTATAAGCGATATAGGTCTCTTTGCCTCCTTCGCTCTTTTTTGCTGGCCCAATGTAGAGTGGCAGATGGGTGAGCGAATAGGTATTTACACCTTGACTATACAGGTTGTGTTCTGTTGTGTCGGGAATGAAGATAATCGAACCGGGTTCACTCACTTCGCTAGGACTCTGTTGCATGAGGACACAGGACCAAAATGCATCAGGATTAGTCGCTTGGTGATACTTTGTGCCCTTGATGCTGATGTAACCGTTGGAGCCGGCATTGTGGACACGATAATAACCTGGTCCGGTGTATTGCGCTTGAGCAAACAGCACGGCCAGCATGCAAAAAACGAAAGTAATTTTTTTCATCTTAACTGAGATGGATTAAAACATGAATTCTTTGACAATAATTAAGTGCTAGTCAATAGTTGACTTGTGCGTCACGCACAAATTTGTTGGAAAAGATGTTAACGAAACGAGCAGCCGATGCTCATTTTGCTGACATGGTTTACACCAAACATTGCAAAATTAGTCACAATAATTCACCCTTGCAATACTTTTGCGATAATTTGTGGAAAAAATTCTTCAATTCGGTAGTGCTGGGCTGCAAAGTGTGCCTTCGCTCTAGTTTCTCATGGCCTAAATGTCATTTTTCCTGATAAATGTGACTATCTATCACATTTTTTTGTAATTTTGCAACTTGCATTCTCGGACATGCCCGAGACCTTCACATTTAATTTCAATAGTTTTACAATGGCAGACATTACAATAGCGGGCGTCATGCGCGCAGGGGCTTATTCGCCCAACCACATCGGCAACGACACCGCCATCTTTAACCTTGTGGCAGAGCAACTGCGCAAACGCGGTTGCCAGGTGAACGTGTATAGCGAGGAACAGTTCAACAACCAGGAGATCACCGAGCCGGTGGTGCTCGCCATGTGTCGCGAGCGTGCCAGCATCGCCAAGTTGCAGCGTCTTGAGGACGAGGGCCGTCTGGTCGTCAACTCGGGCTATGGCATCGAGAACTGCACGCGTGAGCGCATGACTCGCATCCTGTTGGGCAACGGCATCCCTTATCCAGAGAGTCTCATTGTCAACACCAACGAGAACATCAAGGGGCAGTTGAAGAAAGCCGGTTTCAAGTCATGCTGGATCAAGCGCGGCGATTTCCACGCCATGCACAAGGAGGACGTGAGCTATGTGCGCCATCCCGAGGAAGCTCAGGAGGTGTTGCAGGAGTATTTCTACCGTGGCATCACACGCGCCGTCATCAACGTGCATCTGCAGGGCGACTTGGTGAAGTTCTACGGTGTGAAAGACTCGCAGTTCTTCTATTGGTTCTATCCCTTTGATGAGGGCCACAGCAAGTATGGCTGGGAAGAAGTCAACGGCCACAGTCAGGGCATCGATATCGACCTGAAGGAACTTAAAGACATCTGCACTCGCGCTGCCGAAGAGTTGAACGTGGTTATCTACGGTGGTGACTGCATCGTCGATCCCGACGGCACCATCCGCATCATCGACTTCAACGACTGGCCCAGCTTCGCTCCGTGCCGCAACGAGTCGGCACCTCACATCGCCAAGGCTGTTCTTGCATTGGCTAAAGCCCACATGGGACTGTAATTTAGGCTTTAGGCATTAGACTATAGGATTTTAGGGAGGCTGTAAACTATAAACTGAAAAACATGACATTAAAAGAAGAATACCAGGCATCACTCAAGTCGTCGGACACCGAGGAATGGTTTGACCTCCATTTTCATCGTCCCCTGGGCTTCCTGTGGGCCAAATTGTTTGAGAAACTGGGCGTGAGCCCCAATGCCATCACTGTCGCCAGCATCTTCATGGGTGTGGCAGGTGGCGTGATGCTTTATTTCCATCAGCCCGATTTGGCATGGCTCAATTGGGTGGGCATGCTGCTCATCACTTGGGCCGACACGTTTGACAGTGCCGACGGTCAGCTGGCGCGCATGACGCAGCAATATTCCCGTATGGGTCGCATTCTCGACGGTGTGAGCGGTGACTTTTGGTTTGCTGCCATCGGTTTCGCTCTGGTGTTCAGGGAACTGCACTTTGGAGACTGCATCACAGGACCTCATTTCTTTGAGGAGCACGCTTGGCTCATCTGGACGCTGGGCATCCTCTCGGGTGTGAGCCATGCGCTGCAGGCTGCCATGGCCGACCTTTATCGCCAGTTCCACCTGTTCTTCCTCAAGGGCTCACAGGGTAGTGAGTTGGACAGTGCTGCCAAGCTCAAGGAGCAATACCATCAGCTGTCCTGGGGCAGGAATTTCTTCAACAAGCTGGTGCTCTTCTTCTATAGCGGTTATACTGCCAACCAGGAGCGCTGGACGCCCAACATGCAGCGATTGCGCCGTGTCCTTGCCGAGAAGTTTGGCGAGGACGGTGTTCCCTCGCAGGAGTTCCGTGATTACTTCCGCAGCCTGAGCAAGCCGCTGATGAAGTACACCAACATCCTCACCTTCAACACCCGCATCATCGCCTGCTTTATCGCAGTCATCATCAATGCACCTTGGTTGTATTTCGTGTTTGAAATTGTGGTGCTCAACCTGTTGCTCATCTACATGATCGCCCGCCATGAAGGCATCTGCAAGAAAGCGATTAAAGAGTTAGGAGTTAGAGGTTAGGAATTGTCCTCAAGATAATGGTTAGGGCCCTTAGAGTCATTGAAGACTTTAAGGGCCCTGATTGTTTCAGTTGTTACGTTGTTTACTGTTTCAGGATGATGCTGATAACAGCGTTCACGTCGGCAATGTTCACCTCGCCGTCGCTGTTCACGTCACAGGCAGGGGCGATGGTGTTGCCCAGGATGGCGCTGATGACGGCGTTGACATCGGCAATGTTCACTTCGCCGTCGCCGTTCACATCACCGGGAACGTGGTCGGGGATGGCCTTGATGTTGGTGAAATCTTTCCAAATCTCGGCATTTTTGTACCTGGAAACGGATTCCTTGGGTACATAAAGCGTGGCCTGTTCATAGACATTATAGTTGAAATAACTCCAGCCATTATCGGCCGCAAACGACGGAGGCGTTTCTGCATTACAGGTAACAGAGGCCAGTTTCCAAGCACCGGAAAAGGCTCCATATCCAATCGATGTGGCACCGCTGCCAATGGAGAGTTTTGTTATACCCTGACATTGATTGAATGCGCAATTTCCGATGGTCTGTACCGAGTTCGGTATGTTCACACTCGTGAGGGAAGAGCAGGCATGGAAGGCAAAGTTTCCAATCGTGTTCACGCTATTGCCGATAACCAGATTGGTCAAGTTTACACATTCATGGAACGCGTGCTCGCCGATTTCAGTAACCCCATTCCCAATAACGAGACTGTGCATCTGATTACAAAAGGAGAAGGCGTCGGCCTCTAAAGTGATGATAGAGTTCGGGATAGTCACCGAGGTCAGTTTGCGACAGCCGCTGAAAGCACGATTGCGGATCGTTTCCAGATGATTGCCCAGGGTGAGCGTCGTCATCTCGATGCACATGTAGAAGGCGTATTCCCCGATTTCGGTTACACCGTCACCGATTTTGGCCTGTTGCAGTTCTTGACACTCATAAAAAGCGAATGAGCCAATAGTTTTCACCGAGTTGGGGATGGTGATGCTCTTCAGGCCGCTTTCGCGGAAGGCATGAGCGCCTATCGTGGTGAGCGTGTTGGGGAGGGTAATTTGTTGCAAACTCTCACAAGAACGGAATGCAAAATCCAAAATCTGCTCAAGCCCTTGAGACAAAGTGAGACTTTCAAGGCTAACACAGTTCTCAAAAGCCTGATCTTCGATGGTCTTGACCGAGGCGGGAATGGTTATCGTCTTCAGGCTGGTGCACCCGTAGAAGGCTGAGTTCTCGATGGTCTCGAGTTTATTGCTCAAGGTCACATTGGTGAGCGCGGTGCACTCATGGAATGCCGAGAAACCTATTTTGGTCACCGAGTTGGGAATTGTGATGTTTTTCAATGCTGAGCACCCGTCGAAAGCGTAATTGCCAATTTCGGTCACCGAATTAGAGATTGACACATTGGTCAACTTGGGACAGAGGAAGAATGCGGTATTGCCAATCTCGGTGACCGTGTTGGGAATGCTGACGCTGGTTAAATTCTCGCACCTGTTGAATGCATAATCCCAGATGGCAAGCACGGTATAGGTTTGGCCATCGTGAGTGAATTGAGAGGGGATGACCACATCGCCCGAATAGGAGTTGAAACTGTCGTCCTTGTAGGTGACGTAGGCCCTTCCGTCTGAAATATAATAATAAATGCCGTTGACTTCGATGTCATAGGCCATCGCTGTCGAAGTAGCGATTAACAGTGTGAGCGCCAGCAGCGTCAAACGGGGAAAGTGTAAAGATTTCTTCATAGTTCAATATCGTTTTAGAGGTTAGGGTTTCTATCAAGTTGTTAAGTGCAGCAAATTTACACTTTTATTTCGGTTTTACAATGACTTTTGGCACAAAAAGGTCCCTAAGGTCATTAAGACCTTAAGGACCCTAAAATTTAGTGTTTAGCGCTTAATTAATATCCGAAGATTTCCTCAAGGGTGAGGCGGCGGATGGGAGCGATTTTCTCGAGGGCCTCGATATCGAGTTCCTTCTCGTCACCCAGGATGAGGTAGCGGTAGGGTTTGCCTGCCATCGACTGCTGCTCAAACTTGACGATGTCGGCCAGCTTGAGGTTGGGCAACTGGTTGAAGACCACCGAGTTGATATCGTAGTCCAGACCCAGGCGCTGAGCCGACAGGTAACTGTTGAGGACGCCGGTGCGCACGACACGACGGCTGGCGAGTTTCTTCATCAGCGACTCCTTAGCCAGGGCAAAGGCGGTCTCGCTCTGGGGAATGGTGCCCACGATGTTGTTGAACTCGTTGATGCAGTCCATCATCTTGTCGTTCTGGGTGATGATGTAGGTCATCGCATACTCGGGGTGGGGCAACTCGCTGGGCTGGCGGTAGTAGGCGGCAGCCGAGTAGGCCAGACCGCGTGCTTCGCGCAACTCCTGGAAGACGATGGCGTTCATGCTGCCGCCGAAGTACTCGTTGAACAGGTTGATGGTTGCGGCATGCTCGGGCTCCCACTGGGTGCCCTCGTTGTGGTACTGCATCATGTAGATGTTTTTGGCGTCATAGGGGGCCAGCAGGATCTCGGTCCTGGGAGTGGTCTGCTCCATGTAGGGGGTGCCCACGGGAACGGCAGCCAGGTTCTTCTTGGTCTTGTGCACCTTGTTCAGGCACTTGTCCAGTTCCTTCTGGGTCATGGGGCCGTAGTAAACCACGGTGTGTTGCATGTCGCGCAAGCCCTTGACGAGGGCGAGCAACTCTGCAGGCTTGGTGTTGCGCAGTTGCTGGGCGCTCATGATGTCGGTGTAGGCATTGCGGGGACCGTAGGTGCCATAGGCACTAAGGCGGCTGAAGCATTCATCCTGGCTGCTCTTGGCGTCGTTGCGTGACTTGATGATGGCTTCCACCATGTTGCTGTAGGCTCCCTCATCGACCTGCGCGTTGGCAGCCAGATCCTCGAGGAGTGCCATGGCCTCGGGCATGTTCTCGCTCAATCCGCTCAGCCAGATTGTGATGTAGTTGTCGGTTACATTAAACGACATGTCGCAGGCCAGTTTGTACATGCGCTGCTTGAACTCGGTGGCCGACATCTTCTTGGTGCCCAGGTAGTCCAGGTAGCCCAGGGCGGTGCCATAGCGGTTGTCGGCGGTGTTACCGAAGTTGAACTGGTAGCCCAGGTAGAACAGGTCGTCTAGGTCGTTGTGTTTGTAAAGTAGCGGCAGTTTCTTGTTGGTCTGGCCCACGGTCATCTCCTTGCTGTAGTCCACAAACTGCGGCTGGATGGGCTCAACGATTTCGCTCAGGATGTTGCGCACAAAGTCGCTCTGCTTGTCGCGGTTAGTGGGAATGGGGGTGATGGCGGGCTTGTCGATCTTCTTCTCGGTGGTGTCAACGCCCATGCGCTTGTACACGCACACGAAGTTGTTGTCCAGCAAGTGGCGGTTGGCAAAGTCCACAATCTGATTCTTGGTCATGCCGGCCATGCGGTCGAGTTTGCCCACTTCTTGTGCCCAGTCCACATGGTTGATGAACGCGTTGACCAGTTGGCTGGTGCGGGCCCTGTTGTTGTCGAGGGCGCGCAGGTACTGCAACTTGTTGTTGTTGACCACGCTCACGAGCAGGTCGTCGTCAAAGTTGCCGGCACGCAGTTTGGCCAGCTCGCCTAGCAAGAGTTCGCGCACCTGCTCCAGGCTCTGTCCCTCGTTGGGATAGCCCAGCAACAAGAGCATCGAGTAGTCGGTCATCTCGTCGCTGTAGGCGCCAGCTCCCATCACTTTGAGGGGCTGGTTCAGGTTCAAGTCAATAAGACCTGCCGTGCCGTTAGAGAGCATCTCGGCCACCACGTTCATGGTGTCGATCTGCAAGGAGTTGCCAGCGTCAAAGCGCCAGCCCAGGGCCACGAATTCGGCCTCCTGGCCCACGACGGTGGTGTCGATGGGAGCAGTGATGGGCTTGAGGGGGGCAAATTCGGGACGATACAGGTTGTTGTTGGGTTTCCAGCTGCCGAAGTGGCGCTCCAGGATGGCGATAACCTCATCGGGGTCAAAGTCACCAGCCATACAGATGGCCACGTTGTTGGGGCAGTAGTAGTTGTGGAAATAGTTCTTGATGTTGGTGATTGAGGGATTCTTCAGGTGTTCCTGGGTGCCGATGGTCGTCTGCGTACCATAGGGGTGGGTGGGGAACATCTTGGCGCTCAATGCCTCGAAAATCTTTCTCTGGTCCTGTGCGATGCCGATGTTGTACTCCTCATACACGGCCTCGAGCTCGGTGTGGAAACCGCGGATGACCATGTTCTGGAAGCGGTCGGCCTGGATGCGAGCCCAGCGATCCACCTCGTTGGCGGGGATGTCCTCGGTATAGCAGGTGACGTCGGTGCTGGTGTAGGCATTGGTGCCCTGACCGCCGATGCCGGCCATCAACTTGTCATACTCGTTGGGGATGTTGTACTGGGCTGCCAGCTGCGAAATGCTGTCAATCTCGTGGTACAGCACGCGGCGAAGTTCGGGATCCTTCACGAGGCGATACTGCTCGTAGCGGGCCTCGATGGTGTCAAGCAGGGACTTCTCGGCGGCATAGTTGCTGGTGCCGTACTGCTGGGTGCCCTTGAACATCAGGTGTTCCAGATAGTGGGCCAGACCGGTGGTCTCGGCGGGGTCGTTACGCGAGCCGGTGCGCACGGCGATGTGGGCCGAGATGCGGGGGCTCTGGTGGTTAACACTGAGGAACACCTTGAGGCCGTTGCTCAGGGTGTAGCATTGGGTTGCCATGGGGTCACCGGGAACGGTGGTTGCCACAGGCTTC
Organism: uncultured Bacteroidales bacterium; assembly: GCA_902784675.1. Lineage (GTDB taxonomy): Bacteria > Bacteroidota > Bacteroidia > Bacteroidales > Muribaculaceae > Sodaliphilus. The sequence goes on from CACZVR010000071.1 coordinate 8,140, forward strand.
TGCGCGGCCATGCCCAGGAAAACCAGGGCAGCAGCCAGCGTCATCATGATTCTTGTAAATCTCATGCTAATAATGAATTAAGATTGTTTATTTTGAATTGGAATGATATACTCTGTTCAGAATGGTCTCGGTCAAGTCCCCGAAGATGGGTCCATTGCACATCTGGTGAATGGTTACCCCGCCAAAAGTCAGGTTGACCTCGATGAGGACAGGGTCGCCTTCAGGGTCAATGGCAAAGTCCCATGACAACAGGTGGGACGCGCTGCTCATCCTGCCGGCTAGCTTGCGCACCAGTTCGCAGCATTTGTCATAGCCCACCAGTTTTATTTCCTTGAACACCGCACCCTGGGGATGCCTCGTCAGGCGCTCACCGGTCTTGTCACAAGCAAATTCCCTGAGGTGTCCGTCCTTTAGGATTCCGCATGCGATGCCCCCGCTGGATGCGTTATCGACTTGAGAACCATCGCGGCCCATCCTCAGCACCGAGGACAACAATCGCACCTCTCCGTCAATCATCATGGACATGATGCGGATGCTGTTGATGCTGTTGGCGTGAAGCTGGTTCAGGCAGTCGTGCTGCTTGATGATTTCCTGGATGTTGATTTCGCGGGCTTTGGCGAGCCAGTCCAGGAATTCATTGTCGCTGCAGGAAGAGAAATCAAAGAATTTCACGCCGAAACCGCCGCCCGACATGCGGGCTTCCTTGCTGATGACACGGCCTTGGGCTTTGCACAGTGCCAAGGCTTGCGCTGCCGTGATGATTTGGTAATCGCGGTCGAGCAGCACGCCATTGGTCTTGCGGACGATGGTGCGGGGCATTTTCACGTCACCGAAGAACAGGTCATACATGTTCTTGTCGTCCAGTTCCTCGCAGCGGCGCGGAATCGTGAAGAAAGTGTCGATGTCGGTATAATAGACGCTCTCGGGAATATAGTATTTGAGCTTGGTTTTGTCCTGGCACAGACCGTTGTAGAATTCAAACCACTTCATCTCGCTGGTCATGTCGCGGAAGGGCTTCCAGAACGACAGAATCTCGTCACGCTGCCCGGCACTGAGCGGTGTGAGGTGTTCGGTCTTGAAGCCTAACAGTTGTCTTGCACGGCGTTTTCTTGAGATTTTCACCAGGTCATGGGTATAGAATCTCAACACCCTGTCACGCATCTTCATGCGCATGGCCACCAATGGATTCATAATCTAAGTGAGTATTATCGGTTGCGCAAAGGTAGGTATTTTTTCTTACAAGTCACCCAAATGGGCTATAGTTTTGAAGAATAATGACTTCCTTTTTATAAAATGTGCTGCCAACATAGCTGGAGTTCGGAATTTTTTGTACCTTTGCGCGATTTTTTACATATTATAGTAATTTTTTATGACACCTACTACAAAAACCATCGTACTGAGTGACGGACGTGAGATCACTCTGCAGACTGGAAAGCTTGCCGAGCAAGCCGATGGAGCTGTTGAATTGAGGTTCAACAACACAATGTTGTTGGCCACCGTATGTTCGGCCAAGGAGGCCGACGAGGGCGTGGACTTCATGCCCCTTACTGTTGAATACAAGGAGAAATTTTCGGCCTATGGCCGCTTCCCCGGTGGTTTTACCCGCCGCGAGGGTCGCGCCAGCGACTACGAGATCCTGACCGCCCGCCTGGTCGATCGCGTGCTCAGGCCTCTGTTCCCCTCTAACTATCATGCCAACACTATCGTTCACATCTTGATGTTCTCGAGCGACGGTGTTGACGCCCCCGATGCCCTGGCAGGTCTTGCCGCATCGGCAGCCATCGCGGTGAGCGATGTGCCTTTTGAAGAGCCCATTGCCGAGGTGCGTGTTGCACGCATCGACGGTCAATTCGTTATCGACCCGACGTTTGAGCAGATTGAGAAAGCTGACATGGAATTGATGGTAGGTGCGACTTACGATAATATTATGATGGTCGAGGGCGAAA
>CACZVR010000072.1 GCA_902784675.1 uncultured Bacteroidales bacterium
CGAAAAGGCGTCAAAAAATACGCTCACGCAATTTGACAATCTTGTGAGCCGCAAAAGCGATGCAAAATTACAACCACTCCCGAAACTGACCAAATATTTCCCGAATTATTTTCTGAAAATAACCTTCTTTAACACTTTTCGGGCCTTTATATTATATATAATAATGTGGGGCGACCAAAACGAAGGCGCCCCACATGATGAGAATTGCAGAAAATGAGAGGATTTAGAAGAGCGAGAGCTGACGGGGATCCTCACCCGGGTGCGGAGGCATCGAGCCGTCGTCTTCCCAATCGATATCGTCGATGGCGCGCATGGCAGGATCGTCAGGAACATCGTCCTCAACCACCTGGGCGGCCTTCTTGGAAAGCTCCTCGATTTGCTGGGAAAGGGCAGCGATGCGGCGGTCCTTCTCGGCGATAGCGTCGTTCATGGCCTGTGCCTCGTGCTGCTTCTTCTGCAAGGTCACCTGAGTGCGCTTGAGTTCAGCCCTAGCGTCATCGCGCTCGGCTGTGATTTTAGCAAAGTTGGCGGCTTTCTCATTGCCATCCACGCTCAACGAATTATACTTGCGCTTGAAATCCTCGGCTACAGCGCTAACCGATGCGAGCTGCTGCTTGAGGCCATCGATGAGGTTACCCGTCTCGATGCTGCGACGGTTCTGCACCTCGGCAACCTGCTTGGCGTTCTGCTCCAGCTGGTCGATGGTCTTCTGCAACGCTTCCTTCTCATCGTTGAGGACAATATTAGCCTTGCGCATCTCGTCGTACTCGGAGCAGCGGCGCTGCAGGTCGATGATCTGCTGACGCAGTGACGAGATTTCAGAGTTCTTCTTGTCCTTGAAGCTCTCAACCTCTTCAACCGTCTTCTGCAGCTCCTCGGCAGCCTTAAGCTCCTCAGCAGCGGCCTTGAGCTGTTCGTCCAGCTCTTCAATATTGGCACGCAGACGCTCGATGAGCTCATCGCGCTGCTCAACCTGCTGTGTCAGTTGCTCAACAGTGGGGCCATCATCGGCAGGCAACGGCATGTTGTCGCGGCGTTCAATCTCGGCGTCCTTCTCCTCCACCTGACGCTGGAGGTCAGCAACCGTTTCATTCAATTCATCAATCTTAGCCTGGAGCTCATCGGCGCCCTCGCCTTTCACCTCCATGGCCTTAATGCGGCTTTCGAGGCTCATTTTCTCGACACTGATTTTCTCCTGCTCGGCCTCGAGTTCAGCGACCTTTGAGGTGAGCTCATTGGCACGCGTGTTGGCCTGACGTCGTGCAGCCTCGGCAGCCTGAGCCTTCTCCTTGTGCTCCTCGACGATTTTGTGCGCTTCTTCTACCTGCTTGAGCAAGTCCTCACGTTCTTTTCTCCATCCGCCCTTGATCATGTCAAGCACGGCATTGGTGTGCTCGTTCATCAGTCTAGCCGCCTTGTCGGCATACTCAGCATCAATGGCATACTCCTCGGTCCTGTCGACCTGGACTTCATCCTCTTTTAATTCCTTTTCAGTCAGGTTCTTATCCTTGCTAAAGGGGTTCACAAATGTCGTGGGCTGTCCAAACACGTCATACTCCTCGTCGGACCCGCCAAAAGCATTCTTGATTGATTTAATGAATGACATAATTCAATTTTTTAGTTTAGTTTGGTTTGTTGTTGTTCTCACTGCAGAGCCACACTAGCGGCCAAAGACCAGAAAACCTCAATTCAGCTTTAAGAATGGGTATTTTAATTACTGAAAATCAATAAAATGGTCAAATTGTACTGGATTGAACAGACAGGTCATAAGCCATCGTCACTCTCTCCAGTCGGTAAAATTACGATGATTTTTTTGAATAGAGCCCCAAATTCAGAACTTTTTTCGCTATTTAGACTGATTATTCTTGAAGGACTGGTATTCAAAAACAAAACAAAATACTGTGCGTCAACATTATGCTACGCACAGTATAAAGTATTTCTTAAAGAAATTACTTCTTAGTTCTCGACTTTCGAGAGGTCGAACGCGTGCGTGCAGCGCGCTTTCCGGCGCTACCCTTGGAGTGGTTTGACTCGTCGGCCACGATAGCACGGCAATCCTCAAGTGTGAGATCCTCGGCATTCTTGTCCTTGGGAATCTTGACATTCTGACCCTTGTAGACGATATAGGCGCCATAGCGACCGTTCATCACCTTGAGGTCGGGTTCCTCATCAAAGGTGCGCAGGACTTTCTTGGCCTCGGTCTCGCGCTGTTTCATGATGATTTCGATGGCCTCGTCGAGGGTGATGGCCGTGGGGGACATCTCCTTGGGGATGGAGGCATACTTGCCGTTGTGCTTCACATAGGGGCCGTAGTGTCCCACACCGATGGTTACCGTCTCGCCCTCGAACTCACCCAACTCACGGGGCAGATCAAACAATTTCACCGCCTCCTCGAGTGTGAGAGTCTCGATGCTCTGTCCACGCTGCAACGAAGCGAAACGCGGCTTGACATTGTTGTCGGCACTTCCCATCTGCACGAGAGGGCCATATCGACCAATCTTTACCATGACAGGCAGTCCAGTCTTGGGGTCATTACCAAGTAGGCGTTCTCCCACCTTGTGCTCCAGACGGAGTCCAGACACAGTGCTGATGCTGGGATGGAATCCCTCGTAGAACGACTCGATCTCCTTGTTCCAAATCACATTGCCCTTGGCCACCTCGTCAAACTCATTCTCCACTTTAGCCGTGAAGTTATAGTCCATGATGTTGGGGAAGTACTTCACAAGAAAATCGTTGACCACCATGCCCACATCGGTAGGCACCAGCTTGCCCTTTTCACCGCCATAGACCTCGGACTTCTTGCCGAGCGTGATTTTCCCGTCCTTGAGTGTGAGGGTTTCGCACTCACGTTTCAGGCCCTTATCTTCACCCTTCTCCACATAGTTGCGGTCCTGAATTGTTGAGATAATGGGGGCGTAGGTTGAGGGGCGACCGATGCCCAGTTCCTCCAGGCGCCTCACGAGCGAAGCCTCGGTATAACGGTTGGGCTGTTGTGTGTAACGCTGCAACGCAGTGATGCTATACGCCTCAAGGCCATCGCCACGCGACAGTGCCGGCAGCGTGTGCAGATCAGACAGCGCGTTGCTCTTGGCGTCGGCTTGGTTATCATCGACAGTCTCGAAATAGACCTTGAGGAAACCGTCGAACTTCACTACCTCGCCCTCGGCAACGAACATCTCCTTGCGCCCAGTGACCGTGATGTCCACAGTGGTCTTCTCCAGCTCGGCGTCGGCCATCTGAGATGCGATGGTTCGCTTCCAGATGAGGTCGTAAAGCTTCTTCTCCTGAGCGGTGCCCGTGATGGTGTGGTTGCTGATGTAGGTGGGACGGATGGCCTCGTGAGCCTCCTGCGCGCCCTTGCTGGTTGTGCGGTAGTGGCGCACCTTGAGGTATTGCTCACCGATGTTCTCCTTGATTTCCTTGCTGATGGTTCCCAGCGCCAGATTGCTCAGGTTCACCGAGTCGGTACGCATGTAGGTGATGAGACCTTCCTCGTAGAGACGCTGTGCAAGGCGCATGGTCTGCTTGACCGAGAGGCCCAGCTTGCGGGCAGCCTCCTGCTGGAGGGTACTCGTCGTGAAAGGAGGAGCCGGCGTGCGCTTCACGGGTTTCACTGCCACCTCGCTGACCTGGAAAGCGGCCGTCTTGCAATCCTCAAGGAACTCATTGGCGGCATCATGGTCTTTCAAATGGCGGTTCAACTCGGCCGTGAAGGACTGTCCGTCGGCCTTGGCGAACTGTGCCGACACACGGTAATAGGGTTCGCTCTTGAAGGCCTTGATTTCCTTCTCGCGTTCAGCGACCAGACGCACGGCAACACTCTGTACACGTCCTGCCGACAGGCCGGGCATGATTTTGCGCCAGAGTACCGGCGAGAGCTCAAAGCCCACAATGCGGTCAAGCACGCGACGCGCCTGTTGCGCATCCACAAGGTTCAAATCAATAGAACGCGGGTGCTTGATAGCGTCCAGAATGGCAGGCTCGGTAATCTCGTGAAAGACGATGCGTCGAGTGTCCTCGGGCTTGAGTCCGAGCACCTCGTAAAGATGCCAAGCGATGGCTTCTCCCTCGCGGTCTTCATCACTTGCGAGCCAGACGATGTCGGCCTTGTCGGCCTCTTCCTTGAGCTTCTTGACCTGTTCCTGTTTATCCTCGGGGATCTCATACAACGGAGCAAATCCATGCTCGACATCGATGCTGAAATCCTTCTTGTGCAAGTCGCGGATGTGACCGAAACTCGACATCACTTTATAATCGTTACCCAGAAACTTCTGAATGGTCTTTGCCTTGGCAGGGGACTCAACAATAACTAAGTTTTTCGCCATATCTCTTATTCATTTTTTGAAATCGGCTGCAAAGGTACTCCAATAAATCGAAATAAGGCAAGCCTGAAATGAGTTTTTTTTGCTTGACACATCTTTTAATATAGTAATATATTAATGTGCGAGAAAACTATTGCTTTTAGTAGCCGACAGAAAGATGTGCGTCCCAGCGGCTGGCAGTGCCGCCCGGACGCACACAATCACGGTTACTATATACTAAATACTGTTTTTTTACTTGATCACCTTGGCGGTAGTAGTGGTGCCATTGCTGTAGGTGGTAACGACCACATTCACACCATCGAAGGGCTTGTCACTGGTCATGCCGGCCATGTTGACATACTTCACACCAGTCACAGCATTCTCGCTTTCAACCTCGTTGATGGCTGTGGGAACAGGTGTAGTGTTGACCTGGAACTTGTCCATGCAGAAGTAGGATGCAGTGTTCATGCCATAATCGCCAGTGTCGGTAGAGTTGAGTGTGAAATAAACCGATTCCACCTTGCCCAGACCAGAGAGGTCAAAGAAGGTCCAGTCGTTAGCGGCAATCAGAGTGCCATTGGTGTACTCAATCAGGTTCATTGAAACCGTGGTCTCGCTGCGGTCGGCCTTGACACCATGAGCGATGAGTTCAAAATAGTCTCCCTCTTCAAAAGGACGAGCCATGCCGTCACCATGCACACAGCCGTAGTAGGGCCAGGGATGGTTGCAGACATAGACACCGACCGGCTCAAAGAGCATGCCGTTGCCCTCGCTCACAAACATCACCTGATTGCTGGGACCCTCCATTGCCCACGAGCTGTAATAAGCTACAAGATAGGGCATGTCGGGGTCGGCAGTTACCGAGCCATCCTCGTTGATGACGCAACCGCCACCAGCCATGCAACCGCTGAAGTTTGTCGTCCAGCTAGCGCTGTTGCCAGGCTGGCCATAGTCGGTCTGGTCACCACCGATAGCAGGCGTGAAACCGTCCCAGTAATAGCCACCCCACGAGGCACCCTCGCCATCGATGAGGTGAGACAGCATGAATTCGCCACCTTGGGCTCCAAACTCAAGCCAAGTGTAATCAACATCGTTGTAGCATCCGGTCCAGACACCGTTTGCACCGTACTCGATGGTCGTGGGATTGAGAGGAGCGTCCAGGTTCAAGGTAACCACATCGGCCCATGCGGCAGCTGCCAGCATGGCGCAAGTTGCAAAAGTAAAAATCTTCTTCATAATGATTTAATTATTTATTGGTTAAACATATTGTTGTGATTTTTCAGTTCATCAATAAAACATTAATCAGCTCGGTGAGGTCATCCATACCCACAGCGCCGTCCTCGTTAACGTCGGCTGCGCCCATATCATAAATGTTCAGCACTGACCCCAGCATGATATTGATCAAGCCAGTCAAATCGTCCATGTTGACATTGCCGTCCATATCGACGTCGCCAGGCTGAGCATGCACCTCGACCGTGAATGAGGTCGTCGTCAGGTGCCCATTGCTGTCGGTAGTGACCGCCACTGTCGTTGAGCCAATCGACAGGCCCTCAACGCACAGATTGAGTCCCTCGACCCAAGCACGAGCAACCGCATCATTTGCGCTGTGTGCAGTGGAAACGGCCAGCGCCGCCATGTTATCGGCATCACTCACGGCGTCAAGCAGGTCTATCGTCAAAATTCTGTCTTGTTTCATCACTTTGTCGCCAATGGTCACCGAAGGCTCGTTCACATCGGGGTATACCGCCATGGACGGGAACCAGTAAGCGTCGCGCAGTCGCACTTGACGCTTGAGTTCGAAGGTATTGGCATCATAGAACAGTACCCAGTTGTGGTTGAAGTTCTGGTAAGACAATGGGGCAGCCTCAACTGTCTGAACCACCATGTCACCCGTGTGCGGGTCGAAGCTGATGGCTGATGCATAAAGGCCCTGAAGCTCGTTGGTGCCGTCCCAGTTGATTTCAACTCCTTCGGGCAAAGCAATCAGCTCGTCAGTGAATGTGCGCGTCGTGAAATCATAGCAGCTGATGTAGTTCTGATACTCGTCATAGTTATAATAGACCTTCTCGGCCACGGGGTCAACGCAGACCATGCGGGCACGCCAAGCGCCCCATGAGCTCACTGCACCATGCATTCCGTCAAGCTGATAAACTTCATCCACCGTCAATGCAACGGGGTCGATGCGGGTGAAATTGGCCTCATAGGGGCCACCGCTGTAGTCGTAAATCTCGCGCGAGTTGTTGGCCACATACAGGTTGCCTCCAGCCGTCACAAATACCGTGACGATGTTGGGGAACGGCAGTGTGGTCACAATAGCATCGGTCTGAGGGTCAATCACATGTAATCCCCTGCCCTGCTGCACAGCGAACACATACTGGCCAAAGCGCACCATGTCTCCACACTGGTCACGGTAGAGGCTGTTGTAATCTCCCGCTGCGCTGGACTGCGTGCCATCGATCATGCCTTGAACCGTCATCGTGGGGACGTCAAAGATGAAGATTCCACCACTGGTGGCGATATAGCCCTTGTCGTTGTTCACAGCGCAATAGCTGCGACCGTCGTATACACTGTCGGGGGACTCGCCGAAGCGCAATACACTGCCCTGCTGCTTGAGCGTGGCAGCATCGAGCACCGCCAAACGGGAACCAACCGTGCTGCCCGACGCCTCATTGGCATTAGCCTGCTTGCTCACGACGAACAGACGGTTGCCGAACAGCTGACCGAACTGGGTGGTCACACCCAATTTCACGCCAGGATTCACCATCGCAAAGACGTTATACTCCATCTCGTCGTAGTCATAGTTGTAGTAGTTGATAGAGCCCTGGTTGGGACCGTAGCGGTCCTCGTTGACAAAGATGATGCCGTTGGTGAAGGTGAAATCCTCGGGGCCTGGACCCGGCTCATCGGGCTCGGCATCGGGATGCAGATCCTCGGCGCCACAGACCTCGGTGGAGACCTCGCCCAGCCATCCACAGTAGTCAAACTGGCCGCAATAGACCTTGATGAAGTCGATGTGGTCAAGTTCAACGGGATTGCCATCCTCGTCTATCGCCCAGTCAATCTTGAAGCCAGGCTCTTGAGCATTGGGCAGATTGTCCACATAGCCTTCGCCGAAGAACGGCTGGAACCAGTTGTTTCCATTTCCACCGCTCATGTCTATAGATGAATTAGGCAGCTTCGAGCCCCTGAAGGTGAGCACCGTGTCCTCGATCCACAAAGGCCAATAGGGATTAGAATTGTGGAAGGAGTTGCGCCACACATAGCCACTGGTGCTGTCGGCTACCTGGTCATTACTTGTCCAATAGACATACTCGACATCGGTGATGAATCTCCAGCTCGCATGGGGCACACGAGGCTTGTTCTCATTGGGCTTGTAATAGGTCACTTCAAAGCCATGCTGGCAGTTGTCGTAATTCGAGCCCTTGATCTCATACCACTTGTCACCCTCGCTGGGCACGCCATCGCCGTCCTCGTCCACGCCCACCATGATGATGCCAGGCTCGCAGCTGCCACCAGGAGTTCCTGGAACAGCCTCGCTCTGAATGGCGTTGCCATAGATTTTCACGTCATAGCCGTGCTTGTTGATCACCGGATGGTCGAACCCGAAGACGATGTAACCACCGTAGCTGCCCAGACTGACAGCGGTGCCATTGGCTTTACCGCAGAGCGAAGTCTCGAGCTGGGCATTGATGTCGGCCTGGGTATAGCCTGGCTGATAGGCGGGAAAAACATTGACGAACTGTCCGGGAGCGGGCAGATAGTCATACACATGGGCAATGTAAGGCGAGTTTTCGGCGCCTGCAGTCAGCGCTGCAGTCATTGCTAATGCCAGAAGTAACGATTTCTTCATATCGTTTTATCTTTTTCTAGTTTCTAGTTCTTAGTGAATCAAGCGACACGAAGGACCGACTGCAGGCCGGTGATGATTTCAGAAATATGCACAGATTGCTCTGCATCATCTCACTTCGCCAGGGTTCAAATGCCGCGTGAACCACGTTTGATTGGCCGTGCGGAGGCAGGTCTTCTGACTTCTCCCCCATCGCGACGGCGCCTTCCCGGTGATGATGCAGACATGGAGCGTTTGCAACCAGTGGCATGATGCCGCACGATGTGTCGCGGGGAGTTACAGCAGCGGGTACTGTCCAGGATTCTCACCTGATTCCCTTTTGATCCCTTGCCCACAGTGAGCAGGGAACCTCAACACGTTCAATTTGTTGCTGCAAAGATACTACAATAATTTTGAGACCACAATAAAAAAGGAAAAGAAAACAACAAACACAAAGCAATTCAGGAGGTGGCGGATGTTAAAAAACAACTTGGACTACCCTGCGGGAATATCAACCGCGCTGCTGGCGGGAAAAAAAATTTTTATTTTAGAATTGAGGCAACGGGATTGATAATGGGCGGGTGGGAGCCCGCATGATTTCGTCAAAAAGCAATGGGCGGTTTTGGGGGTGGATTTTGTAAAGTATTGATAATCATGGTTTCACATTTCTGATTGTTATTACAGGGGGTGGGGCGGAAATGATAAAGAATCTTAAAAGCTATTCCTCGACCACACGCTGCAAAGGTACAATCACTGGTTGGGAGTGTCAATGATGAAAAGGTTTTTTAGACTTTAGTTGCTGCCGCGGAATGGATAAACTGGATAAACTGGATTGAATGGACTGACTGGATTGAATGGATAAGACGGAATTTTGCCAACCACACATTTTAAAATCAACCTGAACAGTTTGAATTATTCTGAGGACTGCCGCATTCTGATTTTAAACGGCGAATTAAACGGATTGTACTGATTGGCATCCGCATTTTGTTTTTATTGCCCTGTGGGCAAGAAATCAAAGACTTTTTTGGGGCTGACGCATTCATTTTTGACTGAAGGGTGGGGATTCTTTCGAGCCATAGGCTCGAACTACGGGACACGACGGAACGCGCCTGAAACACGACGGAACGCGCCTGGGACACGACGGAACGCGCCTGAAACCCTGCGGGAATATTAACCGCCCTGCGGGCGGGAAATTAGAAGAAATTTTTATTTTAAAACTATTGATGGTGCGAGCCTGAGGCTCGCAATACTCCGACGCTTGTTGGGCGGTGTGGCGCACCACCTTGACAGTAAAAGGGGTGATTTGCCTTCAGGAGTTGAAAAGGGTGATGGTGCCGGTGGAGAGGGTGCGCTGGACGTCGATGAGGCGCTGGTTGCGGGAACCGCGGAAACGGAGGGAGATGTCACGCTCTTGTTGGATGAATGGGCCGTCGACTAGGACGTCGAGTTCACGCACGACGTCGAGCAGGACGTGGTCTTTTTCTATCTCTTCCCAGGTGTAGCCGGTGAAACACCACACGTTGTAGCCCAATTCGGCCTTGATGCGGTGGATGAGGGCTCGGGTGCCGTCGGGCTGCTGCAGGGGGTCGCCACCCGAGAGGGTGACGGGAGCTTCGTTGTAGGCGATGACCTGCATCAGTTCGTCGAGGGTGCGCTCTTCCCCACCCCTCGGGTCCCACGAGGCGGGATTGTGGCAACCTGGGCAATGGTGGTTGCAGCCCGCCAAGTAGATTGACGTGCGCAGGCCCGGTCCGTCGACACTGGTGCCCTCGACGATGTGCAGAATGCGGAGCATTTTTAGGCTTTAGGTGTTAGGCTTTAGGTGTTAGGTATCGTAGCTCAGGACATCGTTGACACTTTTGTCCTTCCTTAGAAGGGTGTTTTGATGTTCCTTAGAACTACTGCTAATAATAAGTTTGGACCC
>CACZVR010000073.1 GCA_902784675.1 uncultured Bacteroidales bacterium
CATCAGCGCTGTTGACTATTGAAAACGAGGGCTCATCCTGCGAGGGTGAGCCCTCGCTTTCAGTATGTTATCGGCACTATCCGAACAGGATAAAGCAAAAAAATAGTTAAATATCATTGTGCCAGCGAAAAAATGTGTACTTTTGCAAGTTAGAAAATTAAGAAACAAGAAATAAGATATGCGCAAATTCTTTTCTTTCCTGCTTTTCGCTGCGGCCGTGGCTCTGACCAGCCATGCTGTCACGGTGAATAACACCGCGGGACAACTTTCCGAAAAGGTGACCAACCACCAGCTCACGCAGCTCACGGTCATCGGTACTATGGACGCCCGCGACTTCCTGTTCATCACCGATGAACTCAATGAGCTCACGTCGATTGACTTGAGCCAGGTGACAATCACCGCCATCAGCGAGGAAAAACCGCTGTACAGCACTGTCACCGTCTATCGTGCTAACGAAATTCCGCGCACGGCGTTCTTCGGCAAGAAGCTCACATCGGTCACTTTGCCCGCTAACCTCGAGAGTGTAGGTTTTGCGGCATTTGCCGGTTGTGACCTCTTGCGTTCGGTGACGCTGCCCGCCTCGGTGGCGCGTCTTGATGACTATGCGTTTGCCGGTTCGGGCCTGACCAGTGTCGTGGTGCCCGAGACGGTGGCCAGCATGGGCAAGGGCGTGTTTGCACGTTGCCCCAACTTGACCAGCGCAACGGTGCAGGGTGCCATGCTGGGCGACTTCTGCTTCCTGGGCGACACCAACCTGAGCCAGGTGACCCTCGGCCCCTCGGTGAGCTATATCCTCAAGGCCGTCTTCAGCGGTTGCACCTCACTCACCACGATTAACATCGATCCCGCTTGCCGCATCAACCGCATTGATGATGAGGCTTTCATCAACTCGGGCCTTGCCAGCATCAATCTCGAGAACCTGGGTATCGGCACCATCGGCGATTGGGCATTTGCTCAGACACAGCTGTCGTCGATGCAGCTTCCCAACGGTATGACTCAACTGGGCGAGGGTGCATTGGCACACAACCCGCTGCTGGCCAGCGTTGTCTTGCCCGGTGCGAGGAAGAACGGCTCTACGGGCCGCTTTGCTCCCTCATCACCCCGTCACACGATTGAAAATATTAAAGATTACACCTTTGCTGGTGACGAGGCCTTGAATGCAGGCGAAATGTTGCGCGAGGGTGTGAACACGATTGGTAACTATGCGCTCTATAACGTGTGCCATGAGATGGACACCATGCGTCTGCCCTCCACGCTGTCCTATTTGGGCGATTATGCCATGGCAGGAATGATTGGCATGCAGACCCTCAAGACCGATGCCGAGCAGGTGCCTGCTCTTGGAACTGAGGTTTGGGCCGGTGTGAACCAGTCTTCGGTACCTCTCTTTGCCCCCACGGACGAGAGCACCGAGCAATATAAAGCCGCCGACCAGTGGATGAACTTCTTCTTCAAGGACCCGCAGCCCGCAGTTATGCCTGGTGACGTGAATGGTGACAATGCCATCTCCATGGACGACTTGACGGCCCTGATCAACTACTTGCTCACCAACGATCCCACCGGCATCAACATGCAAGGAGCCGACGTGGATGGTAATACCGAAATCTCAATGGATGACTTGACAGTGTTGATCAATATGCTGCTGACAGGTTCTTCTTCTAAATCGGGTGATTTCCGTTTTGGCCTGCCGGCTAGTTATGGTTACACCGATGATCAGTTCGCCTTGAAGTCGCTGGCTATCGCTCCTGGTGAGACCCGCACGTTGGACATCGCGCTCGACAATGTGGAGCATGCCTACACGGCCTTCCAGTGCATGGTAGAATTGCCCAAGGGTTTGAAGCTCAACAGTGTCAAGGGTGTGAGCCGTGGTGTGGAGCACTCGTTCTTTATGATGCCGTTTGCCCAGGAGAATGCTTACTCGCTCATCGGCGCTTCGTTGGGCATGGCCACATTTGACGGCAACGAGGGTAACGTGATGAGATTCACAATCACTGCCGACGAAGGCTTTGATGCCCGCGAGGCTGCCATCACGCTTGCCGACGTGATTCTCGTGACCAAGCGTAACGAGGTTTATGTCGCCAACAATGCTTATGCAATGGTGAACGACAATACCGGTGTTGAGAATATCAATGCCGACAAGCAGGTGGCTGGCGTGCGCTACATCAACGTGGCTGGTCAAGAGAGCGATACTCCGTTCACCGGCGTGAATATCGTGGTAACCACCTACACCGACGGCACGACTTCGACCGTCAAGGTGGTGAAGTAAAAAATAGATTCTTTCTTTAGAGGGTTGATAGAATCACAAAAGAGGGTGTGCCAAAATCTTGGCACATCCTCTTTTGTGTAACATGCTGTATTTCTCACATCGCATCAAGGGCCGAAAGCGCGGTGTGAGGTGGGACACTTGACTAGGGCGTCATGCGCACGGCACGCACGCTATACCCGTAGTCGCGTAGGCCGTAGTACACGTCCCACAAGTCCTCTGCAATGGAACTCAAGACACGACCAAATACGTTCGTGTCGGGGTCAAGTGTGCGTGACCAGTAGTTGACAAACAAACCCTCAGCGTCGGGATAATCATCGTGGCGACAGTCGGCAGCGGGCAAGAAAATGGCATTTCCGTTGGGACCGATGAGCTGATAACCATTCACGCCATTCGTTTGAGTCCAATGCCAAGTGCAGTAGTTGCATAATTCATCCAGCTGCTCTAAGGTCGGCATGCGCCACGACGGGCCCCAATTCACCTGGGCGGCATCGTCTTCAGGATCCAGTTCTGTCTTGCCGTCTACTGTTCCATAACTGCTTTTGGTACAATACTTCGTCAGTTCTCGGGAAGAACCGTCACCCCACTTGTAGGTTTCCCAGTTATAGACCTCTTTGGGCTCGATCTCACCCCAGGCGAAGTAGTCGCCGTAGTCCTCGGGGCTGTTGGCGCCCACGTTCATGGTTGCCCACAGCGTGCCGCTGGGCAGTCCCAGGTCAACCCACTCATGTTCGGGCTCCTCATCGCCGCTCAGGATGATGGCGATGACAGCATTGACGTCGGCGATATTGACCTCGCCGTCACCGTTCACGTCGGCAGCTGTGGTATCACCATTTCCTCCCAGGATGATGGCGATGAGGGCATTGATATCAGCAATATTGACCTCGCCGTCGCCATTCACGTCGCCGGGCAGAGTTTCAGGGATTAAGTCATCAACTATCTGTTCGAAATACGAATACCAGTTCGGGTCAGCCTGGTAGGCATCGGCCATCCCCTGCAGCACATGAAGCGTACGACTAGAGTAATCCCAGCTACCTAAATGGAATAGGTAATACCCGATTGATACTCTCGAGAGGTCAGCAATGTAGCAATACACATCCGTCAGCTTATTGCACTCCTCGAACGCAGAGCTACCAATAGAAGTCACCGAGTTAGGAATATCGATGCTGGTCAGACCTTTGCAGTAAGAGAACGCCCTGGGACCGATATTAGTTACCGAGTTGGGAATGACGATGCTGGTCAGACCGAGGCAGTCAGCGAACGCCGAGCTAGTAATTCCTAATGTTCCTTCTCTTAAAGTTATACTCGTTCCGCTTGGCATTATGCCTTTATACTTATAAGCGACCAAGCCGGCATAGACTAATCCGTCTGGCTGGTTATTGTACCATGCTGTATTAAAGAACGCATCCTCGCCAATCTCAGTTACCGAGTTGGGGATGTCGATGCTGGTCAGCCCACTGCAGTAATAGAACGCCTCTTTACCGATCTCAGTTACCGAGTCGGGGATATCGATGCTGGTCAGCCCTATGCACCAAGCGAACGCCGAGTTACCGATTGAAGTTACCGAGTTGGGGATGACTATACTGGTCAGACTGTGGCAGTAATAGAACGCCTCTTTACCGATCTCAGTTACCGAGTTGGGGATGTTGATGTCGGTCAAGTTCTCGCAGAAAGCGAACGCCGAGTTACCGATTGAAGTTACCGAGTTAGGAATGACGATGCTGGTCAGACCGAGGCAGTTGTAAAAAGCATGTTCACCGATATAAGTTACCGAGTTGGGGATATCGATGCTGGTCAATTCCCTGCACTCGTAGAACGCACCGTCACCGATAGAAGTTACCGGGTTTGGGATGTCGATGTCGGTCAAGCTATCGCAGTCAGCGAACGTCCAATCACTGATAGAAGTTACCGGGTAGGTTGTTCCATTATAGGTGACGGTTGGCGGGATGACGACTGAGCCTGAATACTCATTGTAATAGTCGTAATCTGACCCTTTGTAGGTCACGGAGGCCTCGTTACCGTTGATATTATAGTAAATGCCATCGACCTCGAAGTCATGGGCAGTGGCGGTTGCTGGCAAGATCAGGGCCAGCAGCAGGAGTGCAGATGTGATTATATTTTTCATTGTCGTTTAAGTTTATGGGAGTCACTTCATTATTTGTCATTCCAATACCGATGATGGATTGCGCGTTTCTTTTGCAGCAGGGAAGCGGCTTATTCCTGTGACATGCGCACGGCACGCACGGTAATCCCTAGGTTTCGTGAGTTGCTCGAAGATTGCATATAGTCCGAACCGAAGTTGAGGCACCAAGCCGAGTAGGTGATATTCTCGACAAGCGAGCGTGACCAGTAATATCCTCTTGTCCCACTCTCTTGGTGCGAGTTGCCCATGCGTTTGCCAGTCGCGGGCAAGAACAGTGTATTACCGTTTGGACCAATGTACAGATATCCAGTTACGCCGTTACGCGTCGTCCATATTTTTGAGCAGTGACTGGACAACTCCAAAAACTGTTCCTTGGTCGGCATGCACCATGACGAGCCCCAGTTCACAGTGGCAGCATCATCTTCTGGATAAAGAACGGTCAGATTATCTACCGTGCCGAAATAATCGTAGGTACAGTACTTTGTCAGAGTATGATCACTGCCGTTACACCACTTGTAGGTTGTCCATGAATAGTCATCCTTAGGCTCTGTCTCGCCCCAAGCGAAGTAATCGCCTAATTCCTCGGGAGCGCTGGCACCCACGTTGCAGGTCGCCCACAATGTGCCGCTGGGCAGACCAAGATCTACGTACCTGTGCTCAGGAACATTGTCGGAGTAGGCAAAAGCCTGGACGGGAATCACCCGCTCACCTCCATCAAATGCCGGACTCTGGAAAGTCACGTCGCCGTTGAATTCACCTGGCTCGGTTGCCGTGTAAACTACCTTCACTGTGCTGCTGGAGTTGCTTGGCACTACTACCGTTATGCTCGAGACACAGCCTTCTCCCCGTTCCAGTAAAAAAGGCTCATCGGCACAAACGGTCAAGGTCTGGGCCTCGGCAGTATTATTTACGATGGTCAGTTCGCCTCTACGTGTCTGCCCGATGGGTACCTCTCCAAAGTCAAAGTTCTGCTGCTCGACAATGAGTTGCTGGGAACGCACGGCACGCACAGTATAGCCCATGCAGCGGTATGTCCAGGCTGTGCGCACTTCGTTCCATCGCAAGTACATGATTTGACCCGCATCGGCAGCAAAAAGCGTTCGTGGCCAATAGCCAGCCGATGAGCCTGCATAAATGAGCTGACTGCCTGAACGCTCGCCGGTATAGGGAAAGAACAGTATGTTCCCATTGGGCCCGGTGACCTGATATCCATTCACGCCGTTAAGCGTAGTCTGAGTCCAGGTACACACATTCATCAACTCTACCTGCTGCTCATGGGTCGGCATGCACCATAATGGTCCCCAGTTCACGTAAGCCGCATCGTCCTCGCACTCCAGCTCATTCTTGTAGTCAAGTACGCCATAACCGCTGGTGGAGCAGTACTTTGTCAACGAATCATGGGTGCCATTGCACCACTTGTAGGTGCTCCAATCATAGACTTCCTTGGGCTCGGTCTCGCCCCAGGCGAAGTAGTCACCGTATTCCTCAGGAGCGTCGGCACCCACGTTATATGCAGCCCATAACGTGCCGCTAGGCAGACCCAAGTCAACCCACTCGTGTTTGTCATCTCCTGTTTCTGTTGTCTGGATGATATTGATAATGGCATTCAAGTCGCCAATGTTGATTTCACCGTCATCGTTCACATCAGCAGCAGTGGTATCGTCATTTACTCCCAAGATGATGTCAACGATAGCATTGATATCAGCGAGATTGACCTCGCCATCGCCGTTCACGTCACCAATCAAGACCGTTTCAGGCTCCATTTCCACAATCTGCCCGAAATAGGGATACCACCGCTCGTCGGCTTGGTAAGCATCGGCCGTCCCGTGCGGCACATGAAGCGTGCGACCCGAATAGTCATAATCACTGTCATCTATCATGAATAAATTATCACCACTCGTGACGTTTGAGAGATCGGTAATGTGGCTATATACATCAGTCAACGCCCAACAGCAACTGAACGCTTCCTCTTCGATGTGGGTGACAGAGTTGGGGATAGTCACATTCGTCAGGTCGGTGCAGTAAGAAAACGCACCTTGGCCGATGTAGTTGACAGTGTTGGGGATGTCCAGGTTAGTTAGTCCAGAACAGTACATGAAAGCACCGTTACCGATTGTAGTGACCGAGTTGGGGATGTCCACGCTCGTCAGTTGGCTGCAATTATAGAACGCACTGTTGCCAATGGTTGTGACAGAGTTGGGAATCTCCACGCTCGTTAGATTATAACACCACCCGAACACACCATCGCTGATGGCAGTGATGGAATTGGGGAGGTCCACGCTCGTCAGATTGGAGCAAGATTGGAACGCATAGTCGTCGATAGTTGTGACCGAGTTGGGGATGGTGACGCTTGTCAGGCCGCTGCAGCCATGGAACGCGTTTTTGCCGATAGTTGTGACCGAGTTGGGAATGTCCACGCTCGTCAAACCACTGGAGTCATAAAACGCACTGTAGCCAATTGAAATGACTGAGCCGGGGATGACGGTACTCATGCAGCCCGCAATCAATGTGTTGCTTGCTGTCTCGATAATGGCGTTGCAGTTGTTGCGGGAATCGTATTTTGAGTTACCGTTATCCACAACGATGCTGGTCAAGCTGCTACAGGAAACAAACGCCCAGTCTCCGATTTCTGAGACGGAGTTGCCGATGTTCACGCTGGTCAGGTTACCGCAGCGAGCGAACGCCATCTCGCCGATGGTGGTGACCGAGTTGGGAATGCTCACGCTTGTCAGGCCACTGCAGCCATGGAACGCGTTTTTGCCGATGGTTGTGACCGAGTTGGGGATAACGGAGTTCATGCAGCCCGCAATCAATGTGTTGCTTGCTGTCTCGATAATGGCATTGCAATTCTCACGGGAATCGTATTTTGGGTTACCACTATCCACAACGATGCTTGTTAGGCTGCTGCAGGCAGCGAACGGATAGCTCTCAATGGTGATGACGGAGTTGGGGATGCTCACGCTTGTCAGTTCATTGCAGTTTGCGAACGCAGAGGAGCTGATCCCTGTGACGGAATAGGTTGTACCGTCATAGGTGACTGTTTCAGGGATTGTAACATCACCAGCGTAACTACCATATTCCCAATCCCAACCCCAAGAGTTGCCGTTGGTCACTATGGCTTCGTTGTTGTAGATGAAATAGTAGATGCCATCGACTTCGAAGTCGTAGGCCGTGGCAGTGACTGGCAGCAACAGAGCCAGCAACAGGAATGTGGTTTTGATGAGGCTTCTCATTTTAGTTCAGGTTTATAGGGGTTGTGTTAACAGATAAGTTGCAAAATTAGGTATAATCATGAAATAAAACAAATTTTACGACAGCCAAAGGCATAGTCATCGGTCTCTGAGCCATCTTTCCATGGGAGTTTCATGAATCGGGTGCAATATGCATTCATCCATTCATCTATTTGTCCATGCATGCGTGTGGAGGGAGAGACAAAGCTTTCGTTTGTTCATCTATCCGTCTATGCGGGTGTGAGAGCGAGAGAAATCAGGAGGTCAGGGAACATTCCTGCTCTTGCCCATTTGGACGAATGGACGAGTAGATGAGCAGATAAATATATATAGTTAGAATAGGATTGTGTCAAAACTTGCGATGACACAACCTGTCTATTCATCTATTTGTCTATTTATATATAATAAAGTAGACGAATAGACAAAAAGACAAGTATTAGCAGACAGGAAGAAGAACAAGAAGAAACCACCCCTTTCCCTCCTCGTTCACATGTGCTTGGACAAATGGACGAACAGACCGAGGTGCATCAAGGTCTATCCTCTTTTTACCCTTGAGAGAACGGGTACCATCGGTTTGGACGTGTTCTTTTAAGGTGTTTCCATTTACTAAAAGACATCCTTTTTTAGGGGAAACCATAGTTAAACTGGACAAGATATGGGAAATAAATGTTACTTTTGCGGCATTAAACTAAAAAGAAGACAAATGATTAAATTCTGCGTGCGATTAGTGCAACGTTGGTTGCCCGAACCGTTTATATTCGCTATACTGCTCACCTTCGTGGCCGCGTTGGTGGCGATGCCGTTGTGTCACCAGACCCCCCTCGAGGTGGTTGAACACTGGGGTGGCGGCGTGTGGAATCTGTTGGCGTTTGCCATGCAGATGGCTCTGGTTCTTGTGTGCGGGTCAACCCTGGCTGCAGCACCGGTTGTCAAACGAGGCATCGATGCCTTGGCTCGCTTGCCCAAGAGTGCCCCCGCTGCGATTGCTCTTGTGACTGTCGTGTCGGCAATATCCTGCTGGCTCAACTGGGGCTTTGGCCTGATCGTGGGTGTCGTGTTCGCTAAGGCAATAGCACGTCAGCGTTCTGATGTCGACTATCGGCTTCTCATCGCATCGGCCTACAGTGGCTTCGTCGTGTGGCATGCCGGCATCTCGGGCTCCATCCCCCTCACCATGGCCACACCTGGCGAGGCGCTCGCAATGGCTACCGATGGTGCGCTGACCGACCCTGTGCCGCTGGCGCAAACCGTCTTCAACTGGCACAATCTGATGACTGTGCTGTTTGCGATCATCGGCATCACCGTCGCTAACACCTTGATGCACCCCAAGCAAGGCATCCTCACCATCGACCCCATGCTCCTCAAGGACGATGAACATGTCCCGAATGTCGTGACCTCATCGGACAAGACACCGGCACAGCGGCTTGAGCAAAGCAAAATACTCTCGTGGCTCGTGGCGCTGATGCTCGTGGCCTATCTCGTGATTCATCTCGCCGTGCGCGGTGCCGGGTTAGACCTGGGCGGAGTGATCATGATTTTCCTTGCGCTGGGACTCATGCTGCATTCCACACCAGTGGACTATGTGCGTGCCTTCGGTAAGGCGACCACTGGTGCTGCCGGCATCATCTTGCAGTTCCCCTTCTATGCAGGCATCATGGGCATCATTACAGGCATCGGTGTCAGCGGCATCAGTCTGGGAGGCGTCATGGCCGAAGCTTGCATCCGCATCAGCACCCCCGTCACCTATCCGTTGCTCACCTTCCTTTGTGCCGCAGTGCTCAACATGTTTGTGCCGAGTGGTGGCGGTCATTGGGCCGTGCAAGCACCCATTATGTTCACCGCCGGTGCCAACCTCGGTGTGGACCCCGGTTTGACCGGCATGGCCATCTCATGGGGCGACGCATGGACCAATCTCATACAACCGTTCTGGGCGCTCCCGGCCTTGGCTATCGCTCGCCTTGACGCGAAGGACATCATGGGCTACTGTCTCATCGACCTTCTCGTCACCGGTGTCATCATCTGCGCCGGCCTCTTGCTCTGGGCCATGTAGCGCAACCCGCCCTGCGGGAGGGAAATAAAAACATGCGCTGATAAAGAAAATCGGGTGTGTCACAACAAAGTGGCCCACCCGATTTTAGACAGTAATAACGAATTGAGTTTATCAGAAAAACAAACCGCTGAAACGTTTTAAATCCAAGTTTGACTAAACACACCAACGGTTGACACAACGAAAAAGCCAAACGGCTCATTACAAGTCATTTGGCTTTCCTTTTTGTGACCCCGGTGGGACTCGAACCCACGACCCATTGATTAAGAGTCAATTGCTCTACCAACTGAGCTACGGAGTCATCGTTTGTTCAATTGCGACTGCAAAGGTACTGCTTTTTTCCTCCAGTTCTTAACTTCTTGATATTCAATCCTCAGAGCAGCGATTAATAGTTCTCGGCCTTAATCTGGAAATAGGCCTGCGGATGGTTGCACACGGGGCACATTTCGGGTGCTTTCTTGCCGATTACCACATGGCCGCAGTTGCTGCACTGCCAGATGGTGTCACCGTCGCGCGAGAACACGATACCTTCCTTGATGTTGTTCAGTAGCTTCAGGTAGCGCTCCTCGTGGAGCTTCTCGATGGCTGCAACGCCCTCCATCTGCTCGGCGATCTCGATGAAACCTTCCTCGCGGGCTTCCTGAGCCATGCGCTTATACATGTCGGTCCACTCGAAGTTCTCACCGGCAGCAGCATCTTCCAGGTTCTCGAGAGTGCCTTTCACAGCACCGCCCTGCAGATGCTTGAACCACAGTTTGGCGTGCTCCTTCTCCTGATTGGCGGTTTCCTCAAAGATGGCTGCGATCTGCACATAGCCGTCCTTCTTGGCCTTGGAGGCATAGTATGTGTACTTGTTACGGGCCTGTGACTCGCCAGCAAAGGCTTCCATCAGGTTCTTTTCGGTCTTGGTTCCTTTCAACTCTTTCATTGTGATAGTGATAAATTAGTGATTAATTGATGTTTCTTTCAGTGCTACAAAGATAGTGCAAGCCGAATACAATGACAAGAAAAATCTCGTTTTTCTTGCATTGTTGAGGCGCCGCCTATCTTCGACCGCAGGTCAACGCAGTGCAAGCCGAATACAATGACAAGAAAAATCTCGTTTTTCTTGCATTGTTGAGGCGCCGCCTATCTTCGGCCGCAGGCCAACGTAGTGCAAGCCGAACACAATTCCAAGCAAACGAGTTTATTACAGTTATCCTCCCTGTCGTCTCAAAAACGCCCGACAGGGAGGATGAATCAAATATCCAAATCTTGACGGGAAGCCGCCCCTATTTACTGATCGTGTGACACGCGCACGGCACGCACGGTCAACCCATTGCAGCGGTATTGGCTCATGAACCCCATGCTGTAGGTATATTAAATAGGAATTATTCTTTCTGACCCAAGAACTCTTGTCGGTGGCGGTAGTTGTTGCGCAGGGATTCAAAGGCGGTGGGATTGGCTTTGAGGCGTGCGGTGTCGGCCATGATGTCATAGCTGGCTGCGATGCCCTCGAGGGTTACCTGTGCCGCGCCAGTGGCGGGGCTGGCAATCGTCGGGACAGGGATGTCCCAGCCGTAGTGCTCATTCAAGGCGGCCAGCATCATGGCTGTGCCGCGTTGCTTGCCCTCGGCACTGTAGCCGGCGATGTGGGGCGTGGCGACGATGGCTTTTTCGAGCAGGGCAGGGGAGATGTCGGGTTCGTTTTCCCAGCAGTCGAGGCCGATGTCGCCGTGCCATTGCAGCAGAGCGGCATTGTCGGCGATGGGACCGCG
>CACZVR010000074.1 GCA_902784675.1 uncultured Bacteroidales bacterium
GATCCTGCCCGAGATCCGCATCCTCTGGATTCAGGCTGCCGCTTATCTGGGCATGGCTTGCATCGTGTATGCTTACCAGAAGCGCCTCGCCCGCAAGCATGTGAAGACCGTCACCAATTCAACCGAGCTCATCGAGCCGATTGAACAGTAACCCCGATGCAACAGCATGCGTAATCATAGTTGAATCCCGATGGTGATTATCCCTCGGCATTCACCCAATACTGAAAAACTGTGGTTACGCATGCTGTAGTACACCCCTAAGCCGTCCGACAAAACATTTCTGGATGAATGCAATCATGTTAGTGTCGGGAGCCTATTGTGTGTGCGACCAATAATAGCCATTTGGATCACTCTATAAAAGCATCACCCTTTTACTATGCTACAGGTTAAATCAAATAATACATTTTTATATGAGACATTTAATTTTTTATCAATTCTTAGCGATTTGTGCTTTGATGCTGCTCTCGTCATGTGAGCACGACGACCCGGTTGACCCCATCAAGCCGCGGGAGGAACGCACGATTTTGCTGCTCTCGAGCGAAGGCCACATCTATGACCAGACGGGCCAAAAAATCGAGGAACTCCCTAATTGTGAGGAGGCCAACGAAATCATCAGTGACGGTGGTGACTACTTCGTGTCGGGCAAAACGACCAAAGATCGCGTGGGCTATTGGAAAAACGGCAAGTGGAACACCTTGCATGTGGATTTCATCGAAGATGTGGAACACTGGACCGACGGTATCGGCAAGTGGGACTATTACATCTTCCTGTTTGACTACCCTAACATCTTGAGGAACAGCGGCATTTTCCCGCTTGAAGACTGCGCTGACTTCGTTCCTGCCGACAAATGCATGTCGGTGAGTGAGGGACGTTGTTATGTAGTGGGCAGGGACCACCCAAATGATGACAACAAGCGTCAGAACGCGTTGCTCTATTCCGAGCACAAAGGGAAATATGTCAAGACCATCCTTCCCAAGTCGCGGGAGGACATCAACGCTGCCGCTTTTGCCGTATTCGCCTATGACCGCACCCACACGGTGATCGGTGGTCGCCATGGCGAGGATCCCTGTTTGTGGGTCGACGGACAGTTGCAGATTCTGCCACGCCTCTACGATACCCACGACTTAACAGGCGAAGGCCTGCCCATGTCCTACGTCACCTCGGTGACATACATCAATGGCCACACCTATGCTGTGGGTTCGGATGTTAAAGAAGATCGAAACGAGGTAGCGATGCTCTGGGTTGATGGCGTGCCACAGCACTTGTGTACTGATAATGAAGGCTTATATTGGTCGTGGGCCACCGAAATCATAGGTTATGGCGACGACTGGTATGCACTTTCAGTGGAGATGGCCAATAAACCCGATGGTGGCAATGATCTCTATTTTCTAGTGTGGCTCAACGGATCAGTTGTCGCAACATACCGCAAAATCGACATCGTCAACTTCACTGTGCTTTAACTAATTAAATACCAACTATAAAAGATGAAAACAATGAAAAGGACCATATTTTTACTCGTGTTGGCTTGCATGTGTGGCACCATGTCGGCCCAAATCACCAACATTACCAAGGACAAGCGGCAATTTGATGCCGACAGCGTTATCGAGGAATTTGACAAACTGCCGTTTTTCGGGCCTTTCAAGGATACCTATTTCACGGTGGGTTTGCCACTGAACGAGAAGCCCAACGAGTATAACAGCGACGTGAAGTTCCAAATCAGTTTCCGCCAGCGCCTGACCAAATCCATCCTTCCTTTCCACAGTCACCTGTTCTTGAGCTACACGCAGAAGGCGATGTGGAACATCTTTGAGGAGTCATTGCCCTTCCACGACCTGAACTTCAACCCCGGCATCGGTCTTCAGAAACTGATTGTCCGTAACGGCAAGACTGTGGGCTCGGCAATTCTAATGCTCGAGCATGAGTCCAACGGGCGTGACG
Source organism: uncultured Bacteroidales bacterium (assembly GCA_902784675.1). Classification (GTDB taxonomy): domain Bacteria; phylum Bacteroidota; class Bacteroidia; order Bacteroidales; family Muribaculaceae; genus Sodaliphilus. The sequence continues at coordinate 1,939 of CACZVR010000074.1, forward strand.
GCGAGGCATCGCGCAGTTGGAACAAGGTGACGCTCAGCGGAAGGGCGCTTATCGACCCGCAACTAATAGTACATGCCAAGACTTGGATTCCAATTATCGATGGTCAGAATAATAAAGACATTCTCAAGTATAGCGGTATCTTCCAGGCAGGAGCCCAGTTCCTGTCCACCACTGGGCGCTGGGTGGCCGATGTCACCTTTGTCAAACGCAAAGGGTGGAACCTCAACTTCAACACCACGCTCAATGTGGGTTACCGCATCCGCGAGCGCGACAACCAGTTCATCATGCTCCACTTCTATGACGGCTACGGCGAGAACATGCTGGACTACAACAAGTACCATTGCCGCCTGCGCATCGGCTTATTGATCCGTCCGAATTTCTTCAGCGAATTCTAAGAGACGAGCACCTCTTTAGTATCAGCCTCGTTTTCTCCTCTCCAGACTCTCTGTCTGTTTGATTATACCGTGATGAGGTCAAGGTCTCCCTTGTGGGACGATATTAATTCATTATGATACGACAAGACACTATATTGGTGTTGGATGATATCGTGTTGGAGCAGCAATTCAGCCTGATTGACAGTGGATTATTGGGGGATACAATGTACCCCCCTTTTGTGGTATAACAGGGGTTTTAGACAATTATTACGGGATTGTGACCGTCCATAAATCACGAATTCACAATACTTTAATGACTCTTTACGACTCTTGAAATACCACTCGAAAGTCCCACAAGAATCACGCATCAGCCTCTCGGCGCTGACTTGATCTTTACACCAGCAATTCACCCTCGGCGACAATACAGGCGCTGCCGCCCACCCAGATGCATCCGTCGAGTTGCAACATTGTGGCTACAACCGAGGGCCTACCCATCGCCTCGCCCTGCAGAAAACGGCCTGTGGTGGGCGCACTAATGAGTCCCTGGTGATGCAGATAATGGGTCAGCGCAGCATTGGCAGTGCCTGTTGCCGACTCCTCGGGGATGCCATACAAGGGACCGAAATTGCGGACATGGGCAGTGTAGCCGTCGTCACTCAACGCAAAGGCATGCACTCCAGTCACCTCCAGTTCTCGGCTCAAGTCACTCAAGGCGTCCATGTCGGGCGCGAGCGCGTTAAGATCGTCCACGGTAGCCACGGGCATCATGATGTCTGGCAGGCCGGTCGATACGATTTCTATTGGCATATCGGGCCAATCGGGCATTTTGATGCCCGCCATGATGTGGTGCAGGCGCTCTGCATCTACTTGCTTATCAATCACGCGAGGTGTAGCCATCTGCATCATCACCAGTTCGCCAATCTTCACCTTCAGGTCGCCGGCCAGCGTGTGGTTCATGCACACGTCGCCGTCTTGCAAGATGCCCTTTTGGCACAGTGTCCCAAAGGTGGCGATAGTCGCATGACCGCACAGGTCCACCTCGCCAGCGGGAGTAAAATAGCGCACAGTGAACTCGGCAGGACCATTCTGTTGCACAAACGCCGTCTCGCTGTAGCGCAACTCGGCTGCCACCTGCTGCATCAACCGCTCGCTCGGGAAACTGCCGCCAAGCAACACCACGCCCGCGGGATTCCCCCCGAAGGGCTCACTTGTGAACGCATCAACAATAAAGTATTTCATCGCTACTCAACAATGATCGTTTTGGTCGTGAAATTGGAATAGACGATGATCTGGACGCCCTTCTCATCCTCGTTCACGGGCAGACCCTGCAAGTTGTAGCGTGCCACCTCCACGGCCTCCTGGTCGTCAGCTGTGACATGCGGGACAGCTTCAGGGTCTAACGCTATGCGTGACAACAGAATCACCTCGCACTCGGCCGAGCAGCTCATCTGCTCCACAACAAAACCCTCTTTGGCAAGCAAGTTCAACACCTTGCCCACCGTCATGGCCTCGCTGCCATAGCTGTCGTAATGCGTCTTGATGCCCACAGGAACATCACCAGTCAAGTAAATCTCCTGATAAATAGATGAATAGATGTGGTCGGCCACCACGTTCACATAACTCTTCTGCCCCCAGGCGGCGGCAACGCAGCCCAACAGAGCCACCATGCAAATCAATATCCTCTTCATAATCTTTTCATTTTTATATCACAGTGCAAAGATAATGAAGATTTCACGAATCTCTAGTTAGGACTGACACAATTAAGTTGATGATAATCGGTAAAAAACCGCTTCACCCGATTCTAAATTCGCGGCAATGGCAGGAAGGGTGGGGTTAGTTGATGGCAGCTTTGACTTGGGCGGCATGACTGCGCGAGACTGGAAGTGACTCGTTGCAATGCTTGATGACCAGTTGCATGGCGCCAGCCCGTGACACAATCTGCTCCACTTGAGCAAGGTTGACCAGGAAAGCACGGTGACAGCGCACGATCATGGGATAGTCGCGCAGGTCCTCTTCAATCTGCTTGGAGGTGGCACGCAACATGTCGGCATGCACTTGCCCGTCTTGCAAATGATAGACTTTCACATAGTTGCCCACGGCCTCGATATACAACAAATCGGCAATCTGCAGTGAGACGGTGTCGCTGGTCGTTCCCGTGAGGGTGATGCCCGATGGGGGTGTTGAGCCACTCGGCGGCATGGTTGACTCGTCGGTCAGAACAGCAGTTGCCGCCAGTGCTCGTTTCTCGGCATCTTGCTGCAATTGTTGCAAGCGCTCGTTGAGCAGCCGCGTTTCCTCGAGTTCGGCTGCCAGATAACGACTGCGGAACTTGAAGCGCCAATACAGCCCGATGGCAAAAGAGCAGAACGCGATGATGAGCAGCGTTTCCAAGAAATTGCTTATCGACAATGAATTCCCCGGCAATCGGTCGCTGAGCACAAAGTGACGATAGACACAGATTGCCAATGCGATGAGGGGCGTGTTGATGAGTTGGAACCACAGGTTGCGGCTGATGATGTAGTCAACACCCCGCTCAAGGGAGCGCGGCTTGTTGATGAGATACTTCAAGATGCCCTCGGTGAGCATGCACACGCCGATGCCCAGCCCCCATATCGCCAACAGGTGAACATAGGTGTCCCATTGCCGGGCCTGCAGCCCGAAGGGTTTGAACACGGCCAATGCCAGCACCGTGAAGGCGATGCTGATGAGGCGCACCCGCAATGTCTCTTTACGCTCGTTGTTCATCTCACCGACAAAAGTAGTCCAAATCATGCACACGGCCAAGCCATTGGTCACAATTATGCATTTTATCCCTCATGGTATGCCGTTCGTCACAATAGCATGCAGAATATCCCAGAAACTTGCATAAATGGCCTGATGGCGGGAACTTTGCAACATCAATCAACGAAATCACGCGGCCATATCGGGCCGCACAAAAACAAAAATGTTATGACTAGAAGAACAATCATCGGAATCATTTTTATCGTGGCAGCCTTGTTGAAGTTGGCCGACATGTGGGGCATCGTTCATCTCGACCTGGAGCAGCCATGGACGCAGTATTTTGGTCCTGTGCTCCTGCTTTACCTCGGCTGTGAACTCGTCATTTACAGTTACAAGAAGAATCCGTCACAGTGGCTCCAGCGCCCCCTGCCGCTAGGCGAAGACGGCAAGCGCATCTGCTGCAATGTGCGATTCGGTGGTGATGAGTATGTCTATAACGGCGAAACATTCCATGGGGCACGGCTTGACGCTTTTTGCGGCGGTTTGCGGCTGGATCTTCGCAAGGCCGTCATCATCGAGGACGAGGAGATTGATATCCACACCTTCCTCGGTGGGGTGGAACTGCTGGTTCCCGAAAACGTCAATGTGGTCGTGCACAGCCACAGTTTCATCGGCGGTGTCGATAATGAGAGTGTGGCACGTCCCGAAAAAGAGGCCCGCACCATCCACATCACCGCCAGCAACTTTCTGGGCGGCGTGAGTGTCAAACACCAATAAAAACAACATAGATGGTCTCAATGATATTAATAACAATTGCAATAGTGATAATGATTATGAAACACATGAATATCAGAATATTAGCTGCAGTAGCAGCGTTGATGACAACGATGGTCGCTTTTGGCAAGGCCCCAGACTTGAACGGAAAGGTATTAGACGAGAAGGGCGAGCCGATGCCCTTTGTGAATGTGGTGATGTTGTCGCTGCCCGACTCGGCCTTCGTGCAGGGAGCGATGACCGACGATCAGGGCGTGTTCCAGATTGTGACAGCCAAGGATGGTGCCCTGCTCAAGGTGTCATGCGTCGGCTATCAGACACAGTACCTGAAAGCCACTCCCGGCATCACCATTCAAATGAAAGAAGATGCATTGCTGCTGAGCGAGGTGGTCGTGAAGAGCCAGTTGCCCAAGACCCGCGTCAAGGGCGAAGCCATGCGCACCACTGTCGAAGGGACTATTCTTGAGAAGGCGGGTACCGTGGCCGATGCGTTGGCCCGCGTGCCGGCGCTGGAGGCCAAGCGTGATGGTGCCGTGACGGTGCTGGGACGCGGCGAGGCCGAGGTGTATATCAATGGCCGCAAGGTGCAGGATGTGAGCGAATTGTCCCGCCTGCGCTCTGACCAGATCCAGCACATTGATGTTATTCAGAACCCTGGCGCCCGTTATGCCGCCTCGACCAAGGCCGTTGTGCGCATCACGCTCAAGAGGGCGCAGGGTGACGGCTTCAGTTTCCAAGACAACCTGACGGGCATGTACCAGTATGGCCACACCATCACTAATAACCTTGATGTGAACTACCGCACGGGCGGTCTGGACGTCACCGCTTCGTTCTGGTGCGGCCGCTTCGGGCACGCCAAGATGCTGCAGGAAAACCACATGTTCTACTATGTGGGTCCTGACCACGTGGAGAGCGTTCTCAAGCAGGAGGGCAAGAACATCTGGAAGGGATTGTCGCCCCAACTGCAGATAAACTATATGTTCAACGACAACCACAGCATGGGTGCTTTTTACAAGTATGACCGCCACCCCGGCGCTGACTTTCGTGACCAGTTCATCACCGATTGCTATCAGAACGGTGTATTTACTGAACACTCCGAGAGCGACGTCGAGCAGCACGACCGTTTCAGGAAACACATTTTCAACGCTTATTATAACGGCAAGGTGGGTTCCCTTGGCATTGACCTGAACGTGGACGGCCTGTTTGACCGCACCGAGACGCCGGGCAGCACCAGCGAGGCAACCGTCCTGGACGGCGCCACCGTCAGCCGCAGCATCGAGAGCAATACCAGCAGCCGCAACAACTTCTGGGCATCGAAGCTCATCCTGAGTTACCCCGTTTGGCAGGGCAACCTGTCGGTGGGCGGTGAATACTCCTACAACCACCGCACCGATGCCTACTCGTTCACGGCAACGGCAAGTGTTCCCGTCAAGGCCACCGACACCGAGATCAACGAGTCGTCGACGGCAGCCTTTGTGGAGTTTGGCCGCCGCTTCGGTCTGGTATTCGCCCAGGTGGGTCTGCGCTACGAACACCTGACCAACGACTATTACAACTTCAATGAGCGCGAGGATGAGGTGTGCCGCGACTATGGCGACTGGTTTCCCACGTTTGTGGTGTCGGCTCCGGTGGGCAAGGTGCAGCTGTCGCTGTCCTACCGCCGCGACATCCAGCGCCCCGCCTACAGCAGCCTCACCAGCTCGACCGTCTATATCAACCGTTACAGCTATCAGAGCGGCAATCCCTACCTGAAGCCCACCTACACCCACAGCCTGGTCTTCAATGCCGCCTACCAGTGGATGAACCTGTCACTGAACTACGCACGCATCAAGGACTCCGAGACGATGTCCACCGAGCCTTATCCTGGGTCCGATGATCCGCTCATCAGCCTGGTGCATCCCATCAACAGCAAGGAGAGCTATAACCGACTGACCATCATCCCGTCGTTGAGACCCGTCTTTGGTTGCTGGCATCCCACATGGACGGCGATTGCCATCTTACAGAACTACAAGACGCCAACTGCCGACGGTTCCATCCTCACGCTCAACCACCCGTATCTGGGCTTGACATGGAACAACGACATCGAACTGCCGCACGCGTGGCGCTTGAATGCCATGGTGCAATGGACATCGCGCGGTGACTACGACAACTTCCGCATCAACAAGAGCCGGTTCTATAGCGGCATCGGTGTGCAGAAGGACATCAGCCTGCACCGCATGGGCTCACTGACCGTTGACGCACGCTGCATGGACCTGTTCAACACCAGCAAGGCCGGGGCTACCATCTATGGCCCGCGCGAGTTGTACACCAGCAATCCCGCCCGCCGCACCTTCTCCCTTGACCTCACCTGGAAGTTCAACAGCGCTGGAAGCAAGTACCGCGGCACTGGTGCCGGCGAGAAGCAAAAGGCGAGAATGTAACCCAAGGCTTACGCTCATGTGTTGAATTATTGCTATTTTTGCGTACCAAATAGTTTATCAGATGGTCATCAGATTAGAACAACCCAGCGATTACCGTGAGGTGGAGAATCTCACGCGAGAAGCCTTCTGGAACGTGTATCGTCCCGGATGCACCGAGCACTATGTGCTCAACCAGTATCGCAGCAATCCCGATTTCATCCCTGAACTTGACCTGGTGATGGAGGAAGACGGCTGCATCATGGGCCATGTGATGTTCTCGAGGGCCGAACTCGTCCTTGACGACGGCACACGCTGCCCGTCATGGACCTTCGGCCCCATCAGCATCCATCCCGACTACAAGCGCAAGGGCTATGGCCTCAAGTTGCTGAACTATGCGTTGGAAAAAGCCCGCGAACTGGGCGTGGGCTTCCTGTGCATGGAGGGGAACATCGCCTTCTATCGCCATGCGGGCTTCGACTTGGCCAGCAAACTGGGCATCCATTATCATGCCGAGCCTCGCGATGCCGTGGTGCCCTATTTCCTCGCCCAGGAACTCATCCCCGGCTGGCTGAAGAGCAAGGGCATCACCGAGGCGACCTATGGCCCGCCCAAAGGCTATTTTGTGGCCGACGAGAATCCCGAAGCCTTCGAGGCCTATGAGGCGACCTTCCCCGCAAAGGTGAAGCTCCGCTTGCCGGGCCAGTTGGTGTGAAACAGAAAAAAACAATAACTACTCATGGAACAGAAATTTTGTCAGAGCTGCGGCATGCCGCTCACCGAGGAAATCCTCGGCACTAATGCCGACGGCACCAAGAACGAGGACTACTGCATCTATTGCTACAAGGATGGCAAGTTCTTGCAGGATTGCACGATGGACGAGATGATCGAGCATTGCGCCCAGTTTGTCGGCGAGGTCAACAAGGGCCTGCCGCAACCCATCACCAGGGAGGAATACATCGGGCAGATGAAGATGTACTTCCCTCACCTGAAACGTTGGCGCAAGGAGATGACCATCAACGAAGCAACTCCCGAGAATCCTGCCCTGGCGGGCGTTAAGGATCTGATTGCCAAGATGGCCGACACACTGCCCGTCACCTATATCTCATCGGTGGACGAGGAAGGATTTCCCTGCACCAAGGCCATGCTCTCGCCTCGTGTTCGCGAGGGCATCAAGGTCTTTTACTTCACCACCAACACGTTCTCCCTGCGCGTGGCTCACTACAAGGCCAATCCCAAGGCATCCATCTACTTCTGCGATGCTGTCGGGTTTAAGGGCATGATGCTGCGTGGCACCATGGAAGTCTTGACCGATGCTGCCAGCAAGGAGATGATTTGGCGCGACGGCGATACCGAATACTATCCCGGGGGAGTCACCGACCCCAACTATTGCGTGCTCAAGTTCACAGCAACCGACGGCCGCTTCTACAGCGACTACTATCCCCGCACCTTTGTGATTGAATGAAACAGGTCGTCAACCCCAAGGACACCAGCCGGGCCAAGGCGTTTGAACTGTGGATGTCATCACCCATGCCGATGGTGACGCTCACCAAGACCTCGCCAAGCGAAAAGGGCTGAGTTTCAACATGCTCCTGTGCTGGTGCATTGGGAAGGCGGCCAGCCAGATCAAAGAATTCTATACTTTGCCCGAGCAAGGTCAACTGTTCAACTATGACCGTCTCGCCGTCAATGTGATTGTGAAAAATATTGATGGCGGCATCAACTCATGCGACATTCCTTTTACCGATGATTTGGATGAGTTCAGCACCGATTACATCAACTTGACTCAGTCAGCAAAAAAACGCTGTGCAAGCAGTTTCCGGGAAGACATGATGGTAATAGGGACATCGGCGATGACGGCAACCGAACTGGACAGCATCGGCAACCAGTACACCGACCAGTTCTGCAACCCGATGGTGATGTGGGGAAAATACCGCAAAAAGTGGCTGAAGGTCACCTTACCCATTTCCTTCCAGTTCCACCACGTGCAGATGGACGGAGGCCACGCCGCCCAATTCCTCAACGAACTCCAACAAA
>CACZVR010000075.1 GCA_902784675.1 uncultured Bacteroidales bacterium
GGCCGTCAAGCAGCAGGTTCACCAGGTACTCGGTGCGCGGGTCATTGGGGCGGAACGAGTTGAACGCGTTGGCAACAGCGCCGATAAAGCGCAGGTCATTGTCGTTCATCGGGTCAAACAGAGGCTTGCCGTCAATATACTTGTTGATGGTGTAATAGGCGACGATGCCGTTCGGGTCGGCAGCGATTTGGCGGGCCAGTTGGTCTTTCCAGGCCTGCCTCTCGGCCTCGGTGCCCTTTCCGCCGGCAAATTGCATGGCCTCTTTGTCAATCTTCATCACCTGCTCGGCATGTTCGCTGCCGCTGATGGTGTAGTCGCTGGCAAAGTTGGGAAGACGGGCGATGAGCTTCAAGTGGTCCAGACTGTCGATCGGGAAGCAGATAGCCTGGTTGCCCAAGCGCAGCTGGTAAATGTTGGGTACTTCGGGAGCAGGAGCGCTCACGCTGAAGTTGCCGTTCTTGTCCACTTTCACGCTGTCGATGATGAACCATGAGCCGTTGCTCGACTCTTCCAGCACCAGGGTAGTGGTGTCGCTGGCACCCTCAACAGTACCTTCGATATGGAATTTGTTGCCGTTACAAGCCGTCAGCATGGCCACGGCAGCGATAAACAATAAAATCTTCTTCATGTCTTTTCTTGTACCAAGTTATTGAAAAATCGTGCGAAATTACACTTTTTTTCTCACCCCGCCAAATTCTGCCACGCTACTTTTGCGCGAGACGTTATTCCGGGGCGTCTGACGTGGATTCTGCAGGAACTTCAACAGTGGGGAAGGAGGAGATTGCCATGGCATGGTTGGGGCGCAAGACCGCCTGGTCGATGACAGGCTGCAGTGCCGTCTTGCGGTCAGCGTTCATGGTGGTTGTGCTCATGCTCTTGATGGCAGGACGCATGGCGCGGTACTTGGGCATGCATTTGCCGATGTCAGCACCGATGTAGGCGGGGTCGCAGATGAGATAGAAATCGCCGTTGTAATCATAGCCGTAGCCTCGCGTGAAGCAGTCGGTGAAATGAACAGCAGTGCACTCGTGATCGGGATATTCCACAAAATGGACATCAAGCCCGAGCAAGGAGCGGATGAGCACGGCATACAGGATGGACCGGTCTTCGCAATCGTTCTCGTCATAATAGAAGTTTTCCTCAACGAAATTCACCTTGTAGCGGCCATATTGGTTGGCATCCTTGTTGTACCCGAACACATGTTGCACAAAATGCAGCAGGGCATTGGCGGCTTCACATTGCGACATGTCCTCCAGTTGTGGTTTCAGTTGTTCCGAGATGGTCTGGTGGAATTGGGGCAGCACGACCGACGTGGCATAGCATTGGATGTCCATCAGCGGATAGTCGCTCAGCATTTCAATGATGCTTGGATTGATGGAACAGACGATGTGGATCTGCCCATCGTCAAGGTCGCACAGCTTGTCTTCGCCCGAGCGCACTTTCAGCGTCTTGCCCTCGAACAGCAAATTGAAGGGCTGCCGCTTGCCGTCGTCCTTGATGGGGTCGCACGGGTAGATGACCGAACGTTCGTTCAGGTTGGCTTCCAGGTCGTCAAAGAAAAGGTAGTAATCTTTGCCCTTGATCTTGATGAAGCTGCGCTCATACACATCTTGCTCAAAGGGCACCAGCAGCAACAGTTGCTGCTCGGTGCGAGCCAGGCGCACGTCATAGCCCATCGCCACGAGCAGGAAATGCTCCAGCAGCACCCTGTCCCTGGGTGTGCTCTCGGGCAGAAGTTCGTCAACATATTTCCTGACCAGTTGGAATACAAACCAGTCATTCAAGCCCAATTCGTCAGATAGCGAACGCAACGAGGCAACAATGGCATCAGCGCCGGCCTTCTGGTAGGCATGCCAGGCCTGGTTGACATCATGATTGCGCACCGACTTCACCCTGATGGTATTGAGTTTTGCTACCTGCAACTGCTGGCCATAGAAATTAAAGGACAAATCATTTGTGGCAACCGATGCGGTTGCAGCTATGGGCATGAGTGTCGCTTGTGCTGTCGCGGGAAGCGCCAACACCAAGGCAAGACAGCATAGCAATATCTTTCGTGGTATGTGGAGAAATGTCATAAAAATAAACTATTATTAGGTATTCCGTGGCAAATATACCTAAATGTTGGAATAAAAACAAAAAAATCAAACTTTTTTTGAGTATAGAGTTAGAAATATACGGAAAAACAGCGGGCGGCCTGTTGTGAGGTCGCCCGCTAGTTGTAGTGGGATAGGGTTATGGAGATTACCCGAAGTTGTCGTAGTGGATGGACGAGGGATCAACACCCAGCGAGTCAAGCACCTCGTTGACGGTCTGACTCATCATGCCGGGACCGCACATGTAGTACTCGCAGTCCTCGGGGGCCTCGTGGTTGGCCAGATAGGTGTCGCGCATCACGGGAGCTACAAAACCTGCCGTGTACTTCACGCCTGCCGCATCGGCAACGGGGTCGGGACGGTCAAGTGCCAGGTGGAAGTGGAAGTTGGGGAAGTCTTTCTCCAACTGCAGGAAGTCCTCCAGATAAAATACCTCGCTCAGCGAACGAGCTCCGTAGAAGTAGTGCATCTCGCGGTCACGCGTGTTGAGCGTGCGCGTCATGTGCAGTATCTGTGCACGCAACGGAGCCATACCGGCACCACCGCCCACCCAGATCATCTCCTTCTTGCTGTCGAAGATGGGGTGGAAGTCACCGTAAGGGCCGCTCATGATGACCTTGTCACCGGGCTTGAGGGTGAAAATATAGCTCGATGCGATACCGGGCATCACGTCCATGAAACCGGTAGCGGGTTTCGGCTTGAACGGCGGCGTGGCAATGCGCACAGTGAGCATGAAGCGGTCACCCTCGGCGGGATAGTTCGCCATCGAGTAGGCGCGCACGGTTGCCTCGTCGTTGCGGCACTTGAGGCTGAACAGACCGAATTTTTCCCATGTGGGCAGGTACTCGCCCAGCGATTCCTTATCGATGTCCTTGTCATAGTCCATCTCATACTCCGGAATGCGGATTTGCGCATAACTGCCGGGGATGAAGTCCATGTGCTCACCAGGGGGCAAGGCAACGATGAACTCCTTGATGAACGATGACACGAGCTTGTTGCTCACCACGGTGCACTCATACTCCTTGACCGACAGCACACTGTCAGGCACCTGGATCGACATGTTGTCCTTCACCTTGACCTGGCAGCCCAGACGCCAATGGTCTTGCTGCTCCTTGCGTGAGAAGTGGGGCACCTCGGTGGGCAGAATCTGGCCGCCGCCCTCGGTCACCTGCACCTTGCACTGGCCACAGCTGCCCTTGCCGCCACAGGCACTTGACAGCATCACACTATTCTCGTGCAGGGTGTTCAGCAGGGTGTTGCCGCTGACCACCTCCAGCTCCTTGGTTCCGTTGTTGATGTTGATTTTCACATTGCCCGACGGCACCAGGTAGTGCTTGGCCACGAGCAGCAGGATGACGAGCAACAGCGTGAGCACAAGAAATACCAGCGCACTCGCCAAAACTGTGATAGTTGTATTGGTTATCAGTATCATAGTGTGTGCCCTCCTTATCCTAATTTAATGCCCAGGAAACTCATGAAGGCGATGCCCATGAGACCAGTAATGATGAATGCGATGCCAACGCCGCGCAACGGCTTGGGAATGTCACTGTAGGCGAGTTTCTCGCGAATGGCGGCGATGCCCACGATGGCGATCAGCCAGCCGATGCCCGAGCCAGCGCCATAGATCATTGCCGTACCTGCCGACCCGAAGTCACGCTGCTGCATGAACAACGAGGCGCCCAGGATGGCGCAGTTCACGGCAATCAACGGCAGGAAGATGCCCAACGAGGCATAGAGCGAAGGCGAGAATTTCTCCACCGCCATCTCGACCAGCTGGGTCGCTGACGCAATCACGGCGATGAACAGGATCAGGCCCAGGAAGCTCAGGTCAACACCAGCCAACTCGGGGCTGAGCCAAGCGAGAGCGCCCTCTTGCAGGACATACTTGTTGAGCATGTAGTTGATGGGCAGTGTGACCACCAGCATGAAGGTGACTGCGATGCCCAAGCCGAATGCCGTCTTCACGTTCTTGGAAACTGCCAGGAACGAGCACATGCCCAAGAAGTAGGCAAATATCATGTTGTCGATGAATATCGACTTGATGAACAGATTCAGTTCTTCCATTTTTTCTTGATGATTTAATGGTTAAACATGCTCGTTAATTCTCCTGCAAATCCTTGTTGCGTGCACGGTGAACCCAGATGATGCAACCCACAGTGATCAGCGCCATGGGCGGCAGAATCATCAGGCCGTTGTTCATGTAGCCGTGGTCATAGCACCACTGCGGTATCACTTGATAACCGAACAGCGTGCCCGAACCCAGCAACTCGCGGAAGAAAGCCACAATCACCAGGATGATNNNCCCATCAAGATGCAGTTGGTGATGATCAGGCCGATGAACACCGACAGCTTCTTGCTCACGTCATAGTTGTAGGCGATGAGGATCTGTTGAACAATGATCACAAGCGCAGCGACCACCACCAGTTGCACGATAATGCGGATGTTGGTGGGAACGGTCTTGCGCAGGAATGAAATAATCACGTTGCTGAACGCCAGCACTGAGATCACCGAGATGCCCATCACGATAGCGGGCTCCAAACTGGCGGTGACGGCAAGCGCGGAGCAGATACCCAGAATCTGCACCAGGATGGGATTATCCTTGGACAGCGGGTTGAATAATGCTTCTTTGTTTTTCTTGGATAACATAATCGTGGATGGGTTTATTCGGGTTGATTGTCATTGGTTTCACTCTCGGTGGCCTCGGCAGTGCACTGTGTGCCACCGTTGCTCTGCAGCTTCTTGAGGAACCCCTCATATGGGGCCAGGCAGTCGGCCATCATGTCGCTCACACCGCGGCTGGTGATCGTGGCACCCGTCACGGCATCGATTTGCTCGGCGCCATCGGTTGTCTTTTGTCCCTTCTTGAGGACTGCCACACTCTTGAACTGGCCGTCAACAAACAGGTGTTTGCCCTTGAACAGGTCCTGGAAGGACTGCTCGGTGATGCGGGCGCCCAGGCCCGGCGTTTCACCCTCATGTGAGAAGTTGGCGCCGTAGATGGTGTTGCCATCGTCGTTCACGGCAATGTAGCCCCAGATGGGACCCCACAGTCCTGCACCATAGATGGGGAGCACATACTTGACACTGCCGTCATCCATCACGCTCTTCAGCACGGGCAGTTGGCGCTCGGCTACGGGCAGTTTCACGTTCTTCTTCATGGGCACGTCAAATGCCACATTCTTGGCACTGTCCACAATATTGCCCTCGTGGTCGACCAGCAGGTCTTGAACGACATATTTCTCGTAGGTCTCTTTGACCTGGGCATCGTCGGGCGAAGCGATGTGCAGTGCACTCAGGATTTGCTTGCGCGTGTCGTTGGCGATGTTCTCGTTCTGTTTGGGCTTCAACGCCATGTAGATGAACGCCAGCACAGTGCCCACGAGCAGCACCATCACTGCGGCATACAGGATCTGATAAGTATTACTGTTTTTGTTCATAGCTTATCCCTCCTTATTCTTTAGTGGCGGCGCGGCGAGCGCGACGCTTGATGTTAAACGATACCACACAGTGGTCGATGAGGGGCGCAAATGCGTTCATCAGCAGGATGGCAAGCATCATGCCCTCGGGGTAACCGCTGTTGTAAACACGAATCAGGATGGCGAAAATACCAATCAGCAGACCATAGATGTACTGGCCCACGTTGGTGCGTGCTCCGGTCACGGGGTCGGTTGCCATGAACACGGCACCAAAGGCGAAGCCGCCCAGGCACAACTGTGTCCACGGGTCGAGCATCGAGGCAGGGTAGGTGAGACTGGGCAACGCGTGCACCAGTGCGGCCATACCCAGACCGCCGACGAATACCGAGCACATGATGCGCCACGAGGCGATGCCCGTGAGCAGCAGCAGCGCAGCACCCAGCAGAATGGCGATCATTGAGGTCTCGCCCGGTGAACCGGGAATCAAGCCGATGAAGGCGTCCATGCAACTGATGGGTTGACCCATGATGTCGGTCATCTGCAGGTGATCGCCCACGTTAGTGGCCACTTGGCCGAGTGGGGTGGCGCCAGTGAAGGTGTCCACGACGTTGCCGCCGCCCATGCCCAGGGCACTGTCCACCTTGACAAATGCTGCGTCACCGCTCATGTGTGACGGATAGGCAAAGAAGAGGAATGCGCGGGTGATAAGGGCGACATTGAAGATATTCATGCCTGTGCCGCCAAATACCTCCTTGGCGAAGATGACGGCGAACGCAGTGGCGACAGCTGTCATCCACAGCGGCGTGTTGATGGGAACAATCAAGGGGATAAGGATACCCGTTACTAGGAAGCCTTCTTGAATCTCCTTGTGATGAATCTGTGCGCTGATGAATTCGATGCCCAAACCCACAGCATAACTCACCACAATAACGGGTAGCATGGCCAGCAGGCCAAACAGCCACATCGTGAACCAGCCAGCATCGGGTTGACCGATGGCCAGGTAATGCTGGTAGCCGATGTTGTACATGCCGAACAGCAATGCGGGAATCAGGGCGACTACCACGGTGATCATGGTGCGCTTCAAGTCATTGCCGTCGTGGATATGGGCGCCCGAACGCGATGTGGCGTTGGGTGTGAACAAGAAGGTCTCCATGCCGTCGTACACCGATTCAAGCTTCGAGAGCTTGCCACCGGGACGGAACGCGGGCTCAATCTTGTTCATGATATTCCTTAATGCTTTCATTTCAATGGATATTGTTGAATAGCGTTATTGGTTGACTCATTAACTCAGTTAGGACATTTCGGCACGCAATCTGTCCAAACCATCGCGCACGATGCGCTGCAGCTCCAGCTTGCTCGTGTCGGCGAACTCGGCCAGGGCAAAGTCCTCGGGAGCCACCTCATAGATGCCCAACTGCTCCATCTTGTCGATGTCCCAGCTGATGATGGCCTTGATGAGGAACTCGCCGTAGATGTCCATCGGCAGCATCGCGTCATACTCACCGGTGCGCACGATGGCACGCTCGCCGCCCTTGATGCGGCTGTCCATGCTCACGGGCTTCTTCAAGCCGCGCAACCAGGTGGTGAATGTGCGGTAAATCGAGAAGCGCTTGGGGTTCAGTGAGGCCCAGCCCATGAACTCGTCGGGGGCGCTGTTCTCGGGGATGATGGTGATGTGACGATAGGGTGCACGCAGCCATTGTGTCACCTCGATCTTCACGCCCGTGAGCACGTTACCGCTGATGATGCGGCTGTGTGCCACGTTGGTGAGCTCGTTCTTCAGCACCGTCTCCAGGTCGGAGCCCATTATAGTCCTGATGTAGCGAGGCTCTTGCACCATCTCGCCAGTGATGGCGACCACGGTGTCGTGGCTCACTTGGCCGGTGGTGAACAGTTCACCGATGCGCGCCAGCGTCACGATGTCGAGCGTCCACACCACTTCGCCCTTGTTCACGGGAACAGTGTTGGCGACTTGAACGCCGGCATTGCCAGCGGGGTGGGGACCGACAAAGGTGTTCACCTCGGCACCGGGAGCGTCAATGGTCTGCCCTTCACGCACGCCGATGTGAACCTGGCCGTCGGTGAGGCGTTTCAGCACCTCTACACCCTTGCCGATGTATTGGCGCTTGTCATCTAGCACAACGTCCAGGTCGGGAGCCAGCGGGGCCGAGTCAAAGGCGGTCACGAAAATGTCGCGGGGACGAACGTCAGGAGCGGGCACCACGTCATAGGGGCGTTGCCTGAGCATCACCCACAGGCCCGATTCCAGCAGCACCTCGGCTGCGTCGCGGTTGAGGTCCAGCTTCACGGTGTCATCCTGCTTGTCGGGAGCGATGACGATGGCGTCGATGTGGCGGCGCTCACCACGGCGCACTTCCTTCACCGTTCCGCTCACGGGAGCGACAACCTTGATGACCTCATGATTCTTGTCATGATAGAGGGGTTCACCGGCATTGACATGCTCGCCCTCTTTCTTCTCCATGCGGGGAATCACCCCGTGGAAATCATCGGGAACGACAGCCACGGTCTGCGGCGGGCCGGCAAGAGCGATGTCTTTGCCTGCGATGCCGCCGAGCAACTGGATGTCGAACCCTTTCTTGAGTCTTACGGTTGACATGAGTTATAATGTTTATTTATATTATTAATGTGGCGACAAAGATACAAAAAATACTTAAAAAACACACTACTTTGCAACTCTTTGTCAAAAATTGTCAATAATATGTGTTCAAGATCCTTTCGTTTGGCATGATGACTCATGTTGTTTGGGCAATGGTTTTCGTTAGTAATGGGGGCTACAGCCATTGGCAAAATGAAATTGTTAATAAAAAAAGACGAAAAAAAGTGCGGGGAAATGCGGTGCTTTCAAATATTTGTGATAAATTTGCGTTAATTTTTTAGGCAAAAAGGCTGCTCGCAATTCATGTGACGGCCGAGCATTGCCATGAAATATATTGTGTTTCAGCAGCTTGCGACTGACGTTCGTGGGCTCTCGAAGCATTTTGAACGCGGACAGATTGAACAAACTTTAATAACTAAATTAAAATTTTTATTAATTCATCATTTAAAACTAATTTAAATTATGGCTGAACAAACAAACATTCAGAAGCCACAGGCCGCTGGCAAAAAGAACGTCAGCAGCAATGTTAGTGGTATCAAGAGCGCATCGCTCGTAATTCTCGTTTGCTTTATCTTAGCAGTTCTGTTCTACATGTTCGTGCTGGGTAATCCTGGTAACTTCAAGGACACCGTGAACAAGGAAGGTCCCCTCAACCTGCTCGGTACCGTGTACAAGGGCGGTGTTGTTGTGCCTGTGCTGATCACCTGCTTCCTTACCGTGCTCGTTCTCTGCGCTGAGCGCTGGATCGCTCTGGCTAAGGCTAAGGGTAAAGGTAACACCACTAAGTTTGTCGAGAATGTCAAGGAAGCCCTCCGCAACCATGACATCGCTAAGGCCGAGGACCTCTGCCGCAAGCAGAAAGGTACTGTTGGTGCCGTTGTTTTCGCAACCCTCCAGAAGTACAAAGAGATGGAGAAGGACACCATCCTGAGCAAGGAGCAGAAAGTTGCTTCGATCCAGGCTACCCTCGAGGAGGCTACCGCTCTCGAGATGCCCGCTCTGCAGCAGAACCTCCCCGTTCTGGCAACCCTGACCACTCTGGGTACCCTGATCGGTCTGTTCGGAACTGTGTTGGGTATGATCAAGTCATTCCAGGCTCTGTCTGCTTCGGGTGCTCCTGACTCAACCGAGCTGTCAACCGGTATTTCTGAGGCACTTGTGAATACCGCTCTCGGTATCGCTACCGCTGCCCTCGCTCTGATCGGTTACAACTTCTACACCAACAAGATCGATAACATGACCTATGCTATCGACGAGATTGGCTTTGCTACTGTTTCTACCTTCTCCGCTACTCACTAATTGTTGAATAGCAGCTGTTTAATTAATTATTCTTAAACAAACAGATTAAGGTAATTTAGAAATATGGGAAAAGTCAAAATTAAAAAGAAAGAGACACGCATCGACATGACCGCTATGTCCGATGTGACTGTGCTTCTGTTGACTTTCTTCATGTTGACTTCTACATTCCTTCAGAAGGAACCCGTGACCGTGATCACACCTCCATCAGTATCGGAGGAAAAGGTTCCTGATTCTAACCTGTTGTCAATCCTGGTTAGCCCCGAGGGCAAGGTATTCCTTGAGGTGCTCGGTAGCAAGGACTCGACAATGAAGAGCGAGACGGTTCGCGCCGACTTACTTAAGAATATGGTTGCCGAATACAAGAAGACCCATCCCAGTGCAAACCTCGCGTTTACCAACAAGGAGATGGAAACCTTCTCAAAGCTCAATGCTTTCGGTGTACCCATCACTAAGATGAAAGAATGGTTGAACCTGGAACCTGACCTGAGAGACAAATTCCTCGAGTCTGAGCAGAATCCCGGTATTCCAATCAACATGAATGAAGATCCAAACAACCCCAATGAATTCCAGATGTGGGTTCGTGCGGCTTATAACTCAATGAACCCCGAACTTCAGGAATCCATGGTGAAAGGACGTGGTATTGCAATCAAGGCCGACCAGACAACGCCTTACAGCGTGGTGAACGTGGTGATGGATAACCTCCAGACCATGAAGATGAACAAGTTCACACTGATGACGGCTCTTAAAACTTCGGAGGACTAAATTATGGCTATCAAAAGTAAAAGTCGTCAGAAAAAGTTCGATACCCGTATCGACTTCACCCCTATGGTTGATATGAACATGTTGCTGATCACCTTCTTTATGTTGTGTACCACCATGATCAAGAGCCAGACGCTCCAGATCGCGTTGCCTACCAACGAGAAGGTTGAAAAGGAACAGCAGAACAAAGTAAAGCAGTCCGAGGCCGTTACTATCATCATCGATGGTAAAATCGACGAGAAAACGGGTCTTTCTAACCCCGAGGACGGTATGCTTTACTACTACGAGGGTATGCCCGAGACCGATAGGCTTGCTCAAGGCGAAAGCAACATGGAGCAGGTTGAATTCGGTGACAAGGACGGTCTTTATCCTGCCATCCGTGGTATTCTCATGAAGAAGAATGAAGAAGTCGTCAAGAGAATCGCCGACCTCAAGAAGGAATGGAAGGAAATGAAATTCTCCAAAGACGAGGAGAAAAACGACTCCATCTATCAGGAGAAGGCCAAGGCTATCCGTAACGACTCTACCCTCAAGCGCCCCGTTGTGATCATCAAGGCTACGCCTAACGCCAGCTACGCACACGTTGTGAGCGTGCTCGACGAGATGCAGATCAACAACATCAGCCGCTATCAGATTGACCGCATCAACGATGTTGACTCGGCCATGATGATTATGGTTAAGGCTAAGAATGAGAAGAAATGATGAGGATTAATGGATTTGTTTAATCTTAAAATGAAATCAAATTATGGCAAAAGAAGTTGATCTTTCATCGCGTGATTGGTGTGACCTTGTCTTTGAAGGAAAGAATAAGGACTTCGGTGCTTATGTCATCCGCACAGAGTCAGCCAAGCGTCACAATAAAGCTGTCCTGTGGACCATTATCGGTGCCATCATCTTCGGTCTGCTCGCCTTCGGTTTCGTGAAGGCAAACCAGTACCTCGAGGAGAGAAGGCTTGCCGCTCAAGGCGAACAGGAAGAAGTGCTCATCGACATGTCTCAGGAGGCCGAAGAGCCCGAACCCGAGAATGAACGCGTCGAACCCGAAAAGCCCATCCTCAAAGAGGAAGTCTTGCAATCTGTAAAGGTTACCGAGCTTGCCATCGTCGAGGACGAGAAGGTGAAGAAGGAGGACGAGATCAAGACTCAGGACGAGCTCAAGGAGACTGAGACCGCTTTCGGTCAGAAGGATAACAAGGAAGGTACCGAGGACCGTAACGTTACCAAGACCTTGAAGGACGAGGTTGTCGTTGAGAAGCCCGTTGAGAAACCCAAGGAGGTTAAGGAGGAAGTCTTCCGTTCAGTAGAGCAGATGCCCCAGTTCCCTGGTGGTGAAGCTGCACTGATGAAGTACCTCCAGTCGCACATCAACTACCCGCCCATGGCCGCCGAGAACAATGTTCAGGGTCGTGTCGTTGTGCAGTTCGTTGTTGACAAGACTGGTAAGGTAGGTGAAGTGAAGGTTGTCCGCTCGGTGGATAAGGACCTTGACAAGGAGGCCGTTCGCGTCTGCAAGTCGCTGCCCAAGTTCACCCCGGGTCGCCAGAATGGTCAGGCCGTGTCCGTATGGTACACGCTGCCCGTTACCTTCAAGCTCCAGGGTACCAACTAATCGATACTTCGGTTAATCCCTTAAATATCAAAAACGGCATCGCTACTGCGGTGCCGTTTTTGTGTTTGTTGTTATGGTTCCCTCGTCCCTCCCTTGGTCGTGGCTAGTGGTCAACTGGCGGTAGTGCTACATGCTGGAGAAATGCGCTGTGATTCATACTGGCGTGCTGGACTTGCTCCGTGAAGACCCGTTCCCGGGAATACTGCAGTCCCTTGCAGTGTCCATGATGAAGGTTTCAGTTCGCCCCGCTACCCACAACCTACAATTCCTGATTGATGTCTTGTTTCTAGATTAATTCGGTGGAGAAGTTGATAGATTGGATTTCGATGTCCAGTTGGCGCAGTTGAGCCGACAGCTTGTCCACTTGCTTGCGCAGGGCTTTGACATCAACAGTTGTCACATACTTGATCTCGCTGCGAGAGTAGCGTTCGCTTGACGAGGATGCTGCCTGATTGAAAACATTCTGCATCACGCTCAAGCGCTTGGTGAGCACGTCGCGTTCAGCCATCAGTTGGGTGAGTGTTTTCTCGCCGCTCATGGTGCGCATGTTTGTCAGATTGATTCGGTAGATGTATTCCTCCAATTGCTTCAAGCAGCTGTCCAGTTCCTTGAGCAAGTCCTTTGGATCCTCGGCAGGCTCGTCACCTTCCTGAATTCTCACGTTGTTCACCAGACGCGACGACAAATCACTGATGCGTGTCTGCAAGTCCTTGCGGATGCTTAATGCTTCGGCTAGTTTCATATCTTCTTCTTATTAATGGTTATCTGTCGCAAAGATATGGAATAATTACGATATCATTCCCAAAATGCCAATGAAAAAACCTGTGGCCCGACACTTGGACCACAGGTTTGTTTCAATTAAGAAGTATTCTATACTTACTTGTTTACCTGGAAGCGGTTCCAGCCGTCCTTCAAGTGCATTACCACCTGGTTGGCAGCGGCAAGACCGGCGTTGATGTTGGCCTCGGCGGTCTGGGCACCCATCTTCTTGGGGGTGAACAGCACGCGCTCGGGATACTTAGCCTCCAGTGCGTCGGCGTTGGCAGGCTTCACGTCAGCCACATAGCGGAAGTCGGGACGCGACTCCATAGCCTCGGCCAGACCAGCCTCGTCGATGACCTCCTTGCGGGCGGCATTGATGAGCACACCGTTCTTGGGCAGCAGCTCGATGAGTTTCTTGCCAACCGAACCGCGGGTCTCGTCGGTAGCGGGGATGTGAAGGCTCACATACTGGTTCTCGCTGTACAGCTCCTCGACGCTGTGAACGGGGTGGATGCCGTCGGCCTCCATCACTTCGTCCTTCACCCAGGGGTCGAGAGCGCTGATTTTCATGCCGAAGCCCTTGGCGATGCGTGCTACGCAGCGGCCAACAGCGCCATAGGCATGGATACCCAGCGTCTTGCCCAGCAGCTCGGTGCCGCTGGTGCCATTATAACGGTTGCGGATCAGGGTGACAAGCATACCCATCACCAGCTCGGCAACAGCGTTGCTGTTCTGGCCAGGAGTGTTCATCACGCACACGCCGTGGGCGGTAGCCTCGGCCAGGTCGATGTTGTCATAACCTGCACCTGCGCGAACAACCACCTTCAACTGGGGAGCGGCATCAAACACTTCCTTGTCCACCTTATCGCTGCGAACGATCAGGCCGGCGCAGTCGGCGATGGCCTTGATCATGTCCTCGCGGGTACCTTTCTCAACCAGCACCAGCTCATGGCCGGCACCTTCAATCACTTCACGGATGCCCTGAACTGCCACGGGAGCAAAGGGCTTCTCGGTTGCAACTAAAATCTTCATTATTCTTTGCTAGATGTGATACAATTAATAATGTGAAATTAATGGTTCTTCTCAAACTCCTTCATGGCCTCAACGAGCACCTTCACGCTCTCCAGGGGAAGTGCATTGTAGAGCGATGCGCGGTAACCGCCAACCGAGCGGTGACCCTTGATGCCGACGATGCCCTTGGTGGTGGCGAAGTCCAGGAAGTCCTTCTCCAACTCCTTATACTCGGGCTTCATCACGAAGCAAACGTTCATGATTGAACGATCCTCGGGCTTAACGGTGCCCACAAACAGGCGGCTCGAGTCGATGGCGTCATACAAGTAAGCAGCCTTCTCCTCGTCGATGCGCTGCAACTCCTTCACGCCACCCAGCTCTTTGTACCACTTCAGGGTCTGCAGGGCTGCATAGATGGGGAATACGGGAGGTGTGTTGAACATCGAACCCTTGTCGACGTGGGTCTTGTAATT
>CACZVR010000076.1 GCA_902784675.1 uncultured Bacteroidales bacterium
TTGACCTTTGTTCTTCAGGATTTTCCAAGTGATGGAGGCACCCCAAAGCAGACAGTCACGGTTCATTCCGCTGGAGATATAGCCGCGCCGCATATACTCGGTAAGTCCTGTGGTGAACACAAAGTTGCGGTAGTTGGCCTCAAACTCCATGCCGAAATTGTTGTCCCACAGTGTGGTGTTCTGGCTTGCTGACTGCGAGAAACGCAAGCGGTCGGCATTGAGTTCGGCAAACACTGAGGCTTTGATCCAGTTGTGGTCAAACGACACAGTGAGTTTGTCCTTGGGGTGAACACTCGTCTGGCGGTTGAGGATGCGCTCCTCGTGGGTGGGCAGCATGGTCAGGTAACCGTAGTAGCGTCCACCCATGACCTTGAGGTCGTTCTGCAGGCGGAAGTAGTTGCCCAAGCCGTGGTCATAGTTGAGGTTCACTTCCCACATGCGGTTGCCTGTCACGGTCTCGGGGCGGCTGGTATAGACGTTGGTCGCCGGGTCATAACTGAGGGCCGTGACGTTGTTGTGGTCGGCAGTGGTGTATTTGGCATTGAAGCCTATCGACAACTGCTTGCTCGGGACGATGGCCTTGTAGGCCAACTGAATCTGGTGGGAGTGGATGTCCTTCAACAGGGGGTTGCCCTCGGTGATAAACAGCGGATCGCTCAAGTCACGGTAGCCGATGGTCTGGAGCAATTCGGGGCGCGTGGTCTTGTAACTGTAATTCAACTCCAGGCTCATGCTGCGGTTCATTTTCCATGAGGCCTTGAGCGACGGCTCGACCTTGAAGCGGTTCCTCACGGCGGCGGTGTCGAGCAGGGCACGGCGGTAGTCCTGGTGCTCATGGTTCCATGTCATGGCCGCCTTGGGTTGCAGTTGCACCTGGCCGATGTTGAACGTCGAGCCGGCGGTAAGGGTGTGGCTGGTGCTGCGGTAGCGGTTGTTGAACGAGTTGGCGGCATCGGCCATGCCGTCGGTGGTAAAGTCGCAGTCCATTTTGTTGTTGACGTGGCCCAATAGATACTCCGCAGTGAGCAGCCAGGCCTTGGTCAGCCAGCGGTCAAAGGTCATGTTTGACATCAGATTGAGTCGTGAGTAGGGCTCGATGGCCTGCTGGCTCAGGGTGGATGAGAGGCCGTTGTGATGATCGGTGATGGTGCGGTCGGCCCAGCGCTTGCTCTTGCCGTCGGTATAGTTCACACCCCCTCCGATCTTGAAGGTGCCGTCCTTGATGAAGTGTGTCCAACTGCCCGAGGTCTTGATGCGGGTCTCGTGCCCGCGGGTGAGGGTGCCCACGTGCTGGTTGATCGTGGGCGCGTAGCCGTAGCCTGAATCCACCATCTGCTCGGTCTCCCGTCGGCTGATGGAACGGTTGTTGTCGTAATCGACCTGCGCCCACAGGAAGAACGTGTTGGTCGAGTCGGGCCTCCAGCGCATCATGCCCAGGATTGTCGGGTTCAATGAGTGACTGCGGTCAAAGCCTGTGGTCTTGTTATAACTCTGGGCCTCACCGGGGAAGTAATTCTCGGTTTCGCTGCCCGAACTTTTCCACCGGTCATCATGTGCCAGTCCGCCGCTGATGCTGTAGTAACTCTTCAGGGTCTTGTCGCCCTGCTCGCGGCCCCAGTTGTGCTGGTATCCGCCCGAGATGCCTTGTTCCTGGCCCAGGCCGTTACCTGAATTGAGCGTGTATTGGCCCTGGTATCGCCTGTGCCGCTTGGCCACATTATTGGCGTCACCGAACACCATGACGGGATCCGACTTGGACAGGCGGTTCATTGTCACCTCGGCCTCATAGTGGTCGCGGGTCCTGTAACCCGCCATGGCGTCGCCATACCAGCGGTCGAGGAAGCCTGGCTTGACGGTCAGGTCCAGCACCATGTCCTCGCTGCCGTCGTCGTTGCCGGTGTGCTCCTTGAGTTCCGATGCCTTGTTGTAGGCCTTGATGTTCTGTACGGCCTCGGCAGGCAGTTGGCTCACCAGGTCATTGCTGCCAAAGAGGCTCTCGCCGTCCATCGTCAGGCGGATGGGCTTGCCATTCCACCACAGTTTGCCCTTGTCATCGACCTCCACACCAGGCAGTTGCTTGATGAGTTCGTCGAGGCGGGCCCCCTGCTGCAGCCTGAAGGCCGACGGGTTGAACACGATGGTGTCGCCGCGCATCGTGAACCGTTTTGCGTACCCCGTGACCTCGACCATCTGCAGCATCTGGGAGGACATCTTCAGTTCGATAGCACCGATGTCGAGCGTGTCGCGGCGGCTGTCGGACAGCGCCATGACGTTTTTCTTCTTGTAGTAATAGCCCAGCATCGACACCGTCAACTCGACTCGTCCATTGCAGTTGAACGAGAAGCGCCCCAGCGAGTCGGCAATCACGGTGCTGCCCGAATAACTGGTCTCGCCTATTTGCTGCATGTACTTCACCGTTGCCCCGGGCAAGGTCTCCCGGGTATCGGCATCGATAACGCGACCGCTGATAATATCGGCATTTGACGATAAAGTACTGAAAATTAGTAAAATAATAGTTATTAGATGTTTCATGATTGGGTGTAGTGGTGGCTGTCTCATGCAATGTTATACATGAAACAGAGATTAAAATCAATTATGGTTAATGGCGGTTAGTTCTTGGTTTTGTTCTCGAGGAGATCGACCATGCTCTCGAGGAAGAGGAGTTCGTTTTCCTTGAGTTTTTTCTTTTCTTTGAGTAGCTTATAGACCGATGCCAGTTGCTGCATGCCGATTTTCAGGTCGGTCTGGTCCAGACCCTCGGTGTCCTTGCACAGTTCGTAGAGTTTGGACAAGTAGAGGTGGCGGTTGCCGTTCTCCTGCACCTTGTTGACGTAGAAGAGCAGTTTTTTCATCCACGACTCGCCATCGGTCTTGCTCGAGGAAGAGAAAGAGTACACTTGGGTTTGGCCGTCCGATAAACCGGAGAGCGCTCCCTGGGCCTTCTCCATGGCGACGCGGTACTTCTCCATGCCCTCCTGGTATTTCTCCATGCCGGCCTGGAATTGCGACATATACTTGTCGTAGTCGTCGACGTCGGTAAAAACTTTCTTGGGTTTTGTGGGGGCATAGGTGGTGATCAGGCGACCCTTGATGCTGTCGCCTGGTGCTGCATCGTCCCACTCGATGGTGTAGGTCGTGCGGTGCTTCACGTTATCGGGAGAGATAAGACCCACGGTATAGCAATAGTCACACGCCAGCCCCACGATGATGGTATTCTCGGGGTCGTAGTAGAGGCGATAGCCCTGGAAGGTGTCATCATGGTTGGTACACCACAGGGTGTAGACTTCGCCCCTCAAAGCCAAGTTATTCTCCATGTCGGCACCTAGTTGCTCATAGACCCGTTTAGCATTGTTAATCAGGCCCATGTTCTCGCTGTCGATGGTGAACTTGATAACGTCGAGTTGGCCTTCCTTGACTCCACTCTCGGGGTCGGTATACGTGATGTACATGTGGCTGAGGTCCTCAAGCGGCACGGCATTGATGATGTTGTCGAATGCCTCCTTCAGGCGGTCCTCATAGACGTTGGCGCTGACCGTTGCCGGCACGAGCAGGGCGATGAGCGCCGCGATGATGGTGATATGGCTGGTTGTTTTCATAATGCTGGAATATTGGCTGATGGTTGGTTGTTCAAGTGATTGTTCAATTCGTTCTCTAACTCTTGCTCGAG
Organism: uncultured Bacteroidales bacterium; assembly: GCA_902784675.1. GTDB lineage: Bacteria > Bacteroidota > Bacteroidia > Bacteroidales > Muribaculaceae > Sodaliphilus. Next base: position 3,668 of record CACZVR010000076.1, read on the forward strand.
GTCGATGAGCACGATGCTGCCGTCCTCGTCTTGCACTGCACGGAATCCGTTGGCTTCGAGGTCAATGATGAAGGCGCGGCGCTTCAGGTCGGCCAGTTCGCGTTGCAGTCGCTCGTTCTCACGGGCCAGTTTGGCATTTTCGGCTTGCAAGCGGATGGACTTGGAAACTAGACGAGATGGACGAACTGGACGGGCTGGACGGGCTGGAGTGGCTTCGGCCAGTTGCCGAGGCTGTGATTCTGCTTCAACTGCCACTGGCGAGGCGATGGAGTCCGCTTTCTGGGCGATGGCTGGAGGCGTTTCAGATACGGTGACGGTGGTTGCCGGACGGTGCAGCACGACCGTGCTCACGATGCCTGCAGTGATGCAGGCCGCTGCTGCGATGCCCCACCAGCGCCGGCCCACGAGACGTGTCAACGATGGGCTGTGCTGTTCCGCGGGCACGAGGTCGCCTTCCATGCCTCGGTCGAAATAACCGAACATCTGGCGGTAGTCCTCCCACTCCCGGGGCACCTCGTGGGTGCGGAAGTAGTCGCCCAGCGCGGCCTCTTCCTCGAGGGTGGTGAGGCCGTTCATGAACTTGTCGAGCAAGTCCTGGATGTGTTGCTGTGAATACCGTTTCATCGTTTTTCTCGTTCTCGTTGTTGACGTATCTCTTCTAACAGTTGCCGTCGCGCTCGTCCCAGCAGGGTGCTCACGCTCGTTTCCTTGATGCCGAGCAATGCTGCGATTTGGCCATTGCTGCGATGTTCCACTTGCCGCATGTGCAGTACGGCGTGTTGGGTGGGCGGCAAATCCCTGATGCGCTGCTGCAGCCATTGTTCCTCCTCGCGCTGCACCATGAGGTCAAGAGGCGAGGGAGTGGTCTGACTGGCGTTGTGTCGCTCATCGATGGGCAGTGGCTGCTGGCGGCGCAAATGGTTCAGGGTCAAGTGGCGTGCAATCGTGGCGGCATAGCCGTCGAGGTTGCTCGGCCGAGGGTCGTCACGCATTTTCATAATTCTGTCGCGACTCTGCCATTCAAGCCCGCTTGATGGCGCTCGCTGCTCCAGAATTTGCCACAAGCGGATCATCGTCTCCTGGGCGATGTCCTGGGCGGTGTCGGCATCGGCACCCGCAGTGGCGGATGCTTTCAAGGCGACCTCCCTGAGCCGTGGTGCTTGTTGTTCAAATGCGTCGTTCTTCATTAATTGTTATCAACGTGTTGACATCTATATAACACATGACACCCTGCTTTTCAAACACGAAAAAGCAGAAAAATCTCCGAAATCAGGATTCAAAAATAGCGCAAATTTCGGGGATAGCGGTCATTCTACAGGAGAAAATTTTGGGGAAATAGGATATTTCGGTTGAAAAAATTTTGGGGAAACTGATTTTCTTTATATTTTTGCGCTGATAATCTTCGAGTTAAAATAATACCAAAGTCACAAAGAATAATGACACGGACTTTCAAGCGCAAAATATATGATCGGATGCTCGAATGGAAACGTTCCCGTAACGGAAAAACCGCCCTGTTAATCGAGGGTGCTCGCCGTGTGGGAAAGACCACGATTGTCAAGCAATTTGCCGAACAGGAATATCAATCACACATCATGATTGATTTTAATCAGGCATCCAAACAAATCGTTGGATTGTTCGATGACTTGATGAACCTGGATTATATCTTCTTGCAATTACAAGCGATATACAATGTGACCCTGCATGAACGGCAATCGGTCATCATCTTTGATGAGGTGCAACAATGCCCCAAAGCGAGGCAAGCCATTAAATATCTGGTTGCCGATGGCCGTTACGACTACATCGAAACGGGTTCCCTCATCAGCATCAAGAAGAATACCCAATCCATCACCATTCCCAGCGAAGAGCAACGGATAAGCATGCTTCCGATGGACTATGAGGAGTTCCAATGGGCTGTTGGTGACGAAGCCACCATGCCGTTGCTAAGGACGTTCTTGGATAAAAAAAACCCGTTAGGGGCTGCTCACCGCACAGCGATGCGTGACCTGCGGTTATATATGCTGGTCGGCGGCATGCCACAAGCCATGAATGAGTATCTGGAGACCAACAATCTGAGCCTGGTTGACCAAGTGAAGCGCGATATCCTGCACTTGTATCGGGATGATTTCCAGAAGCTGGACCCGTCGGGCCGATTGGAACGCCTCTATATGAAAATTCCCTCACAACTCAGTAAAAATGCCAACCGTTACAGACCGAGTCAAATTCTCGGGGATGTGAAAAACGAGAAGATGCAAGAATTGCTACATGCCCTGGAGGACAGCAAAACAGTGCAATTCTGCTATCACACCAACGATCCCAATGTGGGAATATCATTTACCGAAGACAGTTCCCGCTTCAAGATTTACTGTGCTGACACCGGCCTTTTTGTTACGCTCGCATTTTGGGATAATGATTTCACCGAGAATGTGATTTACCAGAAATTGTTGAGCGACAAACTGAGCGCAAATTTGGGATATGTATATGAAAACCTAGTTGCACAAATGCTTACCGCGACCGGCAATCGGCTTTTCTATTACAGCTGGCCCAAAGATGATAAACACAGGTATGAGATTGATTTCCTTTTATCACGAGGAGCCAAACTGTTCCCCATCGAAGTGAAATCGTCGGGATACAACACCCACACCTCGCTGGATGTCTTCTGCGAAAAGTTCTCAAAAGTCATTGACAAGCGCTACTTGATCTACACCAAAGACTACAAGAAGGATGGCGCAACAATCCTCCTTCCTGTCTATATGACTCCTCTCTTATAAGTTATAGAGTGACAATTAAATAATCAAAAGGAAAATGAAAAGATTGATTCTATATCTGTTGCTGATGCTGGTCGGGCTGACGGCGACGAGTCAAGTAGCCTACCGGAAATATGACAAATACATGGACAGGGACGAGTTCTTTGACCGCAGCGGGACGAGACTCGGCTATGCGAAGTATGACAAATACATGGGTCGCACCGTGTACTATGACAACGGCGGGAATATCGTGAAGTATGAGAAAGAAGACAAGTACATGAACCGTGTGGAGATCATAGACAAGAACTACAATCGCATCGGTTACAAGAAGTGGGACAAGTATTTGAACCGCTGGGAGGTATATGACAAAAACGGGAAAATGACCATGTATTACAAGTGGGACAAGTACATGAACCGCTGGGAATACCACGAATATTGATTTGACAAATACTAAACCAATACATACTATCAAAAAATGAAAATCTCAAGAAAACTGGCCTTGATGGCCGCAATGCTGATGACCATGGCCGTCACAGCACAAACCAACCCATTATGGACGCGCTTCTGCGCCATTTCGCCCGACGGGAACACCATCGCGTTTTCCTATCAAGGTGACCTGTTCACCGTGGCAACACAGGGCGGCACGGCTCACCAGCTGACGTCAAACGACGCCTATGACGCCTATCCCGTGTGGAGTCCCGACGGGCAGAGCATCGCCTTTGCCTCGGCCCGTGAGGGAAGCTTGGACGTGTACCTCATCGGCAAGGACGGCGGTACACCCAAACGGCTGACCACCGACAGCGGCAACGAGACACCGCTGACCTTCCTGGACGACAAAACCGTCCTGTTTGAGGCAACAGACATGCCCACGGCGCAGTCCATCCTGTTTGCCAGCCGCTCGTTCCCGCAGGTGTATCAAGTGAGCACCAGCGGTGGCAGGGCGCGCCTGTTCTCGGCACTGCCGATGCAGGACCTGAGCATCAACGCCCGCGGCGACATCCTTTACCACGACATCAAGGGCTATGAGGACCCCTATCGCAAGCACCACACCTCATCCATCACACGTGACATCTGGCTCAATCAGGGCGGACATTTCACCAAACTCACCTCGTTCAACGGCGAGGACCGCACGCCCCGCTGGGCGCCCGATGGCAACGCCTATTACTACCTGAGCGAGCAGGACGGCACGTTCAACGTCTATAAAAACAGCATCAACGGGCAGGCTCGCCAGCTCACCCGCCACACCAACCATCCCGTGCGTTTCCTCACGGTGGCGAACAACGGCACCCTGTGTTACAGCTACAACGGCGAAATCTACACCCTGCGCGAGGGCGGTGAACCGCAACGCGTCAACATCACCGTCAATGCCGACCGCAGCGAGAAAGAGCTGATTCGTCAAATCAAACGAGACGGCGCTACCGCCATCAGCGTGTCACCCAGCGGCAAGGAGGTGGCCTTTGTGATGCACGGCGACGTGTATGTCACCTCGGTGGAATACAACACGACCAAGCAGATTACCGACACCCCTGAGCAGGAGCGCACGATCGACTTCTCGCCCGACGGTCGCAGCATCGTCTATGACAGCGAGCGCGACGGCATGTGGCGCATTTACCAGACCTCTATCAAGAACAAGGACGAGAAACTGTTCACCTATGCCACCGACCTGGTGGAGGAACAACTCACCAACACAGGCCACACCAGCATCCAGCCGCAATACAGCCCTGACGGCAAGAGCGTGGCCTTCCTCGAGGACCGTGCGACACTGCGCGCCGTTGACGTGAAGACCAAGGCCGTGCGCACGCTCATGGACGGCAAATACATCTACTCCTACAGCGACGGTGACGTGTGGTTTGAGTGGAGTCCCGACAGCCGTTGGCTGCTTTCCTCCTACATCGGCGAGGGCGGCTGGAACAGCCAAGACATCGCCCTGGTCAATGCCTCGGGCAACGGTGAGGTGCACAACCTGACCGAGAGCGGCTACAACGAGGGCAACGGCAAGTGGGTGCTGGGGGGCAAGGCGATGATCTTCACCAGCGACCGCGCGGGCTACCGCAGCCACGGCAGCTGGGGCTCCGAGGACGACGTCTATATCATGTTCTTTGACCTGGACGCCTATGAGCGCTTCACGATGACCAAGGAGGAGAAAGTGCTGCAAGAAGAGGCACAAAAGGAGAAAAAGAAAGAGCAGGACAAGGAGAAAACCGCCAGCAACGACAAGAAGTCCAAGAAGAAAGACAGCAAAAAGAAAAACGCCGAGGACGACAAGCCCGCAGTGCCCGCACTGGTGTTTGACCTCGAAAACTGCCGAGACCGCATTGCGCGCCTGACGGTGAACTCGTCCCGCCTGGGCGAAGCCGTACTCTCGAACGGCGGCGACACGCTGTACTATCAGGCAGCCTTTGAAGGCGGCATGGACCTGTGGAAACATGACCTGCGCGAAAACAAGACCGAGATCGTGCTCAAGGGCGTGGGCGGCGGACCGATGGAAGCCGACAAGGACGGCAAGAACCTGTTCGTATGCACCGGCAACGGCATCAAGAAGATCGACCTGGCCAAAGGCAAACCCGAGCCCGTCAACTTCGAGGCCAACTTCAACTACCGTCCCCAAGACGAGCGCGAGTACATCTTCAACCACATCTGGCAGCAAGTGAAGGACAAATTCTACGTCGAAGACATCCACGGCGTTGATTGGGAAGGCTATCGCGAGAATTACAAGCGTTTCCTGCCCTACATCAACAACAACTACGACTTCCGCGACATGCTCAGCGAGATGTTGGGTGAATTGAACGGCTCACACACGGGTGCACGTTACAATCCCCAGGGTCCGAGCCTCAAGACCGCAGCGCTGGGCTTGTTCCTGGACTACAATTACCAGGGCAACGGCCTGCGCATCGAGGAAGTCATCAAGCGCGGCCCGTTTGACGTGAAAAAGACGGGCGTCACTGCCGGCTGCATCATCGAGAAGATTGACGGGCACGACATCCAGGCGGGCGAGGACTATAACTGGATGCTTGACGGTAAGGCCGGCAAACCCATCCGCGTGAGTGTGTATAACCCGCAGAGCAAAAAGCGCTTTGACGTCACTGTCAAGGCCATCAGCAAGGGCGAACAACAGGAGCTGCTCTACAAGCGTTGGGTGGACCGCAACCGCGCGCTGGTGGACAGCCTGTCGGGCGGACGTCTGGCCTATGTCCACGTCAAGGAGATGGACAGC
>CACZVR010000077.1 GCA_902784675.1 uncultured Bacteroidales bacterium
GAGATGCAAAATTAGCCATTTTATTTAACATAGGTGTGATAACAAAAGTGAATTTTTTGAAAAAGCAGTTTAATCGGTCATCACCACATCAAAAAGCGCCGCAATATGCCTGTTGACCCCTCAACAAATATCCACCCCACGCACAGTCCCTTGTATCAGGCACGCAGCCCCGCCCGCCGCGTTGTCCAAGTTTTACGAGCCTCTGGCTCGTTAAATCGTCAAGGTATTGCGAGCCTCTGGCTCGTAAAAAAAATCAGTTTAATCTCCCGAGCACAGCACGGTCCCCATTCTAGATGAAAGTTCCGATTGTGTCCCGTAGTTCGAGCCTCTGGCTCGAAAAAAAACGTCCTCCCGGTCCCCTGTGCCGCCACTTTGTGGAGGTCCTTTGTCTCATTTCTCCGTCTCACTCCCTCAATCCAATTTTAAAAGAATAATCTGTTGAATATCCAGTGCGCAGCACGATCCTTTACATTAGGCGCCCCCCTAAAAAACAACTACCCGCCAGGATGGTGGCGGGCAGCAGTTTGGATGATGTGTGTTTTTCCAATTTAAGGAATACCTAATTATTTAAAATCTAAACATTTCTCTACTTCTTCATGTTACTAAAATCTCTTCGGTTCAGTGGACCCATATTCCAACCCTGTTGGGGACCTGGCAACCCTGACGCAATCACAAACGTGCATCTGCAGGCTTGGCTGCCAAAGATGGGATCCGTCAGAGTGATGATGTAGGTGCCGTCGTTCAGCATCGACACATCAACAATGTTGTCAACAGCGTTCACGATGTCTTCGATGACCACCATTTGGGGGGATCCCGCTGGAACAACCGACGCAATATAGCTCTCGGACTCGCCGAGGCCTTCCACCACAAGATGCACATTCGTCTCGTCAAACGAGATAACCAAATCGGTTTGCACGCCGTTGTCAACAATAAAGTTGCGGTGCTCTTTGGTGGTCGGTGTTTGATTATTCACCGGATTATTTTGAGCCATGACGGAAAATCCGCCAATGGTAGCTATGATCGCTATGATGAGAAATCGTTTCATAATTCGCAATGTTTAGATTTTTGATAATTCTGTTTAGATTTCCGATGCAAAATTATATCATTTCATAGAAATGACCAAATTTTTGCGTAATACACACCATCCATAAGTCTCTGTAATTTAAATAGTTAATAAATATTTTTTAATACACTTTTTCATGCTTTGTTTTTGCCTACTAGAAACCGTAGTTTTACTGCTCTTTTTGCTCAATTTTGTAGGTTGAGTTGTGTTCGATGTACTCGTTGAGCGTGCACTCAAGGCCCATTTTCTTGGCCAGTCGCTGCTTGATGACGCTCACGCTGGTGGCGTTGCTGTAGCCCATGATTATCGCGGTCTGGATATAAGAATACCCCATGCAGGTCAACGCCAGCAGGAGCAGGTCACGGTCATTGAGCTGTGGATAATTCTCGCGCGTGCGGGTCATGATGTTGTTGTGCTCCACGTCAATGTAGTCATACAGTTTCACCCAATTGTCGCGGTTACTGTCCTGAAACTTGACAATGCGCTTCATGTTCTCGGCAATGCGGTTACGCGGCTCATGGTAACAAGCCTCAATCATCTCGCGCATCATGCTCATGTGCGAGGAGATGAAGCCTTTGAGGCGTTCGTCATTGATCTTCATCTCACTGATGTTGGTCTGCAATCCGCTCAAGTCGCGCATCTGGCTCTGTGACTGGTCTTTAAGCTCCACAACCAGCCTATCGTAGCGGTGAGCGCGACGATAGAATGCCAGCGCCAGACCGGCCAGCGCAAGAATGAGCGCTAGGCCAATGCCGATGTAGGTGAACTTGGAGCGTTGCTGCTTCTCCTCCCTCAACCGCTCATATTGCCTGTCGAAATCATTCTCGGCATACATGATGTTAAGCAGTTCTGGGTCACGCATGAGCGCAAAACTCAGATTGGAACACTCGTTGATCAGATGCAGATAAGCTATACTGTCGCCACGGGCCTTGGCAATGTTGCTCAATGCTTCCAAAAAATTAGTCCGATATTTCGAATCTGTATCGTTCTCGTGGCCAGAGAGTTGCAGATAATGCATCGCCGAGTCGGGCATACCGAGCGCCGAATAGACGTTTGCGAAGGTGATATAGACTACATCCTCTCGATTTTCAACGCCATGCGACTTGATAATCTGCAACTGGTCATAGGCTTTCTTGTTATAACCCGCATTATCACTGCCCATCATGAAATAGAGGTGAGCCAGGTCGTTGACGCAAGAGATATACTGCTCGGTATTGCCGTTATTCTCGGCCATAGAGATGGCCTCCTTGAGAGTTTTTTCGGCCTTTTGAGGGTTGGTCTGCCTATACATGACGCCCAGATCCTCCAAGCAATTTGCCTGAAACTCAAGGTCGTTAACGCGCCTGTAGCAGTCAAGCGCTTGCTCAATCTTCTCGATGTTCCTGCCGTCATAGGCATGATGTTTGAAATAGAGCTCACCCATGCGCAGCCGCGCGTACCCCAGGTTGGAGTAATCATCGGCCTCGGCGGCTTTCACCTCAGCCATTTTATAGAAAATCATGGCTGTGTCGGGTTTGGACAGCTCTTGCATGACACCACCTTTATATATATAAGAACGGATGAGTTTTTCGCGTTCAGTATCGTGATGCTCGTAGTAATTCACGGCCGTGTTGATTTCGTCGTCGCTGGTGATGACAGCAAAACTCTTATAGCGGGCTTGAGTCGTGAGCAAGGCGTGATAGGCCTGATCGGCATCGCTCGACAAGCTGCTCGGGGCAATGGATGTAAGCAACGACAGGGCGCTGTCTGCCCTTCCGGCAGTCAACAGACTGTCGGCAACGACCAGGCGTTTGTCATAACTGCCCGAATGGGAACAGGCGGCAAAGACAAGTGCCAACGCCGTGAGAGCAAGGCAAATATTTGGGTATATTTTCATCATCCAAAGAGCAAAGGTAACAATTATTTTCTTTTCACACCATTTTATGACCGATTTTTCATCTTTTTCCACTTTTTTTGCTTTTTCACCCCCACCCAAACACCCCTTTTTTTCATATCACCCGCCCCGCTAAACGCATTAAAGACGCAATAATGTATTAAGCCGCTGGCCTCAACTTGAGTAAACACCATGAGAATGTGTCATAATAGACCTCTGGATTTTTAATCGGCCTGACGACTGAGAAAGCAAAATTATAAATAGAATTAAAATAAAAATTATTTTGTTTAATTTTTATACAAATTTTTGCTTAATTTCTCCGTGCGTAGCACGGATATAATCATAGACTAGATTTATGACACACCATCATGGCGACAACGAGGCTGTCCACCTCGGGCCCCGTTGGGGAGCAACCCATGTCGGCAATAATCACTTCTTCCTCGGCAATAACAAAACATCCTATTAGAATGGGAAAACGCTGATTTTTCATCAAAACTCTATGAAAAAACGCACCTCAAAGCGCGCATTAATTGATTGGTTTTCAGTTATTTTTCAAAAATCAGATGAAATTTCTGAAATTTACTGTTTTTCATGGTCAGTAAGGCGGGCATTGCGCAGCAAAGTCTTGTAACGCAGGCGGGCAATGGCACTGTGAGCAAACAGGCGCTTGAACTCGCCCCCTGACATTGTCTCGATGCGCTCGCGCGTGAGATTCATCACGATGTCGGTTGGAGTGAATTCTTGAATCGTCGTTGCCGCAGGCTTGGCGTTGTGCGGACAACACAACTGGCACTGGTCACAGCCCACCACCCTGTCGCCCACGACATCAGCCACCCAGTCGGGCAACGCTTCACTGTGGTCCTCGATGAGCAGACAGGACAGACACCTGGAAGCATCCACAACTCCGTCGGCACGCATTGCGCCCGTGGGACAGTTCTCAACGCAGCGGCCACAGTCGCCACAGGTCATTGTGCACGGCTCGTCGGGGTGCAGACGTGCGGTGGTGACTATCTCGCCCAGAAAGTAGAAAGAGCCCTTGCCGGGAATGATCAGGCAGTTGTTGCGGCCCACGAAACCCAGTCCGGCCCGTTGTGCCCAATAGCGCTCACGGATGGGCGCCGAGTCCACACAGGGACGTGTGGCACATTGTGTGAGTTGCTCGATGTAATGCGCCAACTCGGTCAACTTCTCGCGCAACACCTCATGGTAATCGCGACCGTAGGCATAGTAGGCGACCCGCAGCGTGCCCTCGGGTTGAAAACGGGCGGGATAGTAGTTCAAGGCCAACGAGATGACGGTTTGTGCGCCGTCAAGCAGCAGAGACGGGTCGCGACGCAACTCGCGATGATTGGCGGCCCAGGCCATGCAGCCGTTGCGCCCCTGGGCAATCCAGCGGTCATAACGCTCAACGGCCTCGACATCGACAGGCGTCGCGGCAGCAAAGCCACAGGCGTCAAATCCCAGGCTTGCAGCCTGGGACTTGATCAGTTTCTCTATGTCATTAAGACTCACGGATGGCTTCGAGTTTGTAACCCTGTGCCTGCAGCCACTCTATGGCCCGCGGCAAGGCATATTTCATGTTCTTCTCGGCCTTGATCGAGTCATGGAACACGATAATCGAGCCGTTGCGGGCATAGCGCTTGACATTCTCCAGCACCTCTTCGCCGGTGATTTTGCGGCTGTAATCGCGGGTCACCAGGTCATACATGATGATGGCAAAGCGCGAGCGCAACACCTTGGACTGGCCCCAGCGCAGCAAGCCATGTGGGGGCCTGAAAAGGTTGCTGCCGATGAGCTCGTTGGCACGGAACACGTTATGCAGATAGTGCTTGGTGCCCACATGTGCGCCTTGCAGGTGGCTCATCGTGTGATTTCCCACCGAGTGACCGCGGCGGCGCACCTCCTCAAGCAATTCGGGATGACGCTCCACATTCTCGCCCACCATGAAGAAAGTCGCCTTCACACCATAGCGGTCGAGCGTGTCCAGCACCCACGGGGTCACCTCGGGAATGGGTCCGTCGTCAAAGGTCAAGTAGACCGTGTGGTCGCGTTTGTTAATGCGCCACACGGTCTCGGGAAATATCATTCTGTACAGTAGCGGGGGACGTTCGACTAACACGATTCAATCGATAACGTGTGGTTCAAATCAGTTCCCCAGCATTTCACCCAGCTCACTCGAGGAGGCCTCTTCGGCTTCCTGCTGTTGGGCCTGCATCTGCTGTGCCTGCATCTGCTGGCGCATCCTCTGCTCATAGGCTTCCTGATAGCTCACCAAGCGCTGCATGTTCACGCCTGATGCTTCGAGCTTGGCAACCAATGCCTCATACTTCTGCTCGCCGCAGCGCTCATAGTAGTCGGTCAGCATCGACAGCACATACTGCTGGTCGATGTATTTGTCCGACCTGGTCAGGCGCTCATACAGCGACGGGTCAAGCGACTGGTAGAAGCGCAGATAGCTGGCAAAATGCAGAATCTCATCCTCCAGGATCTTGTTGCCCTTCTCAACGCTTGTGGTGTCACCACTCACCTTACCCAGGTTGTAATAGACGTTAGCCACTTGAGCACCCAGCTGAACGGTGAACGGGCAGGATGCAACGGGCAGTTTCTCCATCATCAGGTCGAGGACAGCGCGCGACTTCTTGTAGCGGTCGGCGACATAGGCCTCTTGGGTCATGCCGGCGGGAATGGTGAGTTCTCCCTCCTTGGCAAGCGAACCCTCGTTGCTCAAGGTTGTGGCGAGGTCCAACAGTGCGCTACGCACCGTGGTCACCATGCGACTCACCGTCTCGTCGAGATAAATCGAGCCCGGCTCAGCTGTGTCAAGGCCACCCCACTTGAACTTGTTCATCACGTTGTCATACATGATGTCGGTCGACACATCAGTGTCGCCGTGAGGATTAGCCGTCAAGAGCGGAGTCACCTGATAGGCGAGACCGGTCAAGCGCAAGTAGGGAGTCAGACCCAGATAATAGCTCTCGGGGACCGTCATGGCAAAGTAGCACGGACGGTTCCAACCCTGTGCAATGCTGTTGGCGATGATGTCCAATGACATCAACTGGCTGGAAGTCATGCCCGAGCCCATCTGCTGCAGATCCACATTGATCGCCGACTGAACCAGGTTGCGCTGCTCTTCACGCACAACACCGGCCTTGATGGCCTTGTCGGCATCCACGGGCATGTAAATCCTCGGGTAGTGAATCTCATCCACACCATATTGAGGATTCTTGCCTTCGGGACTGTAGATGTGAGCAATAGACTTCAAAGCCTCGATAGGCTCCAGATTGGGCTGGATAAAGTAGCAGAACTGATGGCTGTCATAGGCAAAGGTCTTGTTGTCGGCCGACATGGGCAGCGGGGCTGACTCATAGGCGGCGCGCTGCATCTGGCTGATGTACCAGTCGGTAGCCAGATAGCTCAAGTTGACGGCACGCACGTCGGTGCGGTAACCCTCCACCTCTTGCAGATACCATAAGGGGAAGGTGTCGTTGTCACCGTTGCAGAAGATGACGCCGTTGGGAGCCACACTCGACAAGTAGTTGCGGCCAAAGTCGCGTGCAGCCGTACGGCCGCTGCGGTCATGGTCGTCCCACGTCTGGCTCACCATCTGCAAGGGAACGATGATGCCGATAAGGGCAGCAACTGCAGCAACTGCGGTGGCAACACCGCCACGGTTACCGTTATCGGCAACTGCGACAGCCTGCTCGCCTTCCTTGGCCTGCTTCTTACCTTTCTTCTTGAGCGCCCACATCACGATGCTCCACAGTCCGGCGACGCCCATGCCCACCCAGATGCAGTAGGCATAGAACGAACCGGCATAAGCGTAGTCACGCTCACGGGGCTGGTTTGGCGTCTGGTTCAGGTACAGCACGATGGCGATTCCCGTCATGAAGAACAGGAAGAACACTACCCAGAACTGCTCGATGCCGCGACGGCCGCGATAGGCCTGCCACAGCAAGCCGATGAGACCCATGATCAGCGGCAGCATGTAGAACACGTTGTGGCCCTTGTTGCCCTTGCCCAGGTCATCGGGCAGCAGGCTCTGGTCACCCAGACGCGGATTGTCGATGAACGAGTAACCCGAGATCCAGTTGCCGTGGGTAATCTCGCCCATGCCCTGCATGTCATTCTGGCGTCCTGAGAAGTTCCACATGAAGTAGCGCCAGTACATATAGTTCAACTGATAGTCAATAAAGAAGCGTAGGTTCTCACCCATGGTGGGTTTGAGCTTGGTCTCATGCTCAATGGCGTTGCCGTTAGCATCCAGTCTGGTTGTGGCTTCGACTTGCGTGCCCTGCATGCCCAGCCATTCGACATACTCGCTCTCGTGCTTCTCGTCATGGATGCGCGGGAACAACATGTTCTGCTCGGGGCTGTAACGGAAGGTCTTCTTCGGACCCAGGTCCTTGTAACGGTCGGGCTGGTCAGGAGAATCCTTTACCTCGGGGGCATACTGCGTGGGGCCGTCCTTGGTGGCGGGCTCCATCACACCACTGCCCTTGGCCTGATACATGACGTTGCTGTAGAGGGTGCGGCCATACAGCAGCGGCGTCTCGCCATACTGCTCACGGCTCAGGTATTTGGCCAGCGAGAAGGTGTTGTTGGGCGAGTTCTCGTCAAGCGGCGTGTTCTGCGAGCTGCGGATCAGAATCAACGCATAGCTGCTGAAACCGATGAAGATTACCATGATGCAAGCGATGATGTTCGAGAACACGCGCATGGGAACGCGCTTGCAGAACTTGAACAGATAAACGCACAAGGCCACAATCAGCACCAGAGGAATCAACAGGCTGTCGCCAATCAACAACATGCCCGACAGCACGATGGCCAGGGCAAACGACAGCTTGATACGCAGGTCGCTCTTGTTGCTGTACAGCTCCCACAGAGCCCATGCCAGCACACCCAGGAGCACGATGGCATAAACCAGCACACCCGAGTTGAACGACATGCCCAGCGTGTTGACAAAGAACAAGTCAAACTTCTGGCCCATCTCCACAAAGCCCGGCTCCAGACCGTAGAGGATCAGACCCACGATGACAAACGAAACGAGCAGCGTGATCAATGAACCCTTCACAGTCGAGTCCTTGCCGGTGATGCGGCAACGGCGATAGTAGAAAATGAGGGCGATGGCGGGGATACACAGCAAGTTGAGCAGGTGCACACCCAGCGAAACGCCGAACACATAGGCAATCAACACAATCCAACGGTCGCTGTGCGGTGCATCGGCCTGGTCTTCCCACTTGAGAATCAGCCAGAACACCAATGCAGTGCAGAACGACGAGAAAGCATACACCTCGGCCTCCACAGCACTGAACCAGAACGTATCGCTCCAGGTGTAGGCCAGGGCGCCACAGATGCCGCTACCCATCACCACCAGGTACTGGGCGAGGGTCATGTTCTCGACCTCGCTGTCCTTAATGACGAGTTTGCGCACCAGATGGGTGATTGACCAGAACAGCAGCAAGATGGTCAAGGCGCTGAATATCGCCGACATGGCATTGACGCATTTGGCCACAGCCATCACGTCACCGCCAGCAAACTTGCTGGCAAAATTAGCGGCAAGGATAAAGATAGGGTTGCCGGGCGGGTGACCAATTTCGGTCTTGAATCCCTGTGCGATAAACTCCGGGCAGTCCCAGAAGCTGGCCGTCGGCTCGATGGTCAGCAGGTAGGTTGCCGCTGCCACCACAAAGATGAGCCATCCCAGCGTGTTGTTGATGAGCTTGTACTTCTTCATCGTTAAAGTATTATTCTATTTATATCGTTATTTTCTTTATTAACGCGTACTAAGCAGCAAAATTACTCATAATCTTTGAAAACACGGTATTCAATCCTCCGAAATTGACCAAAATTAACCCCAACACCCCCATATTAACAAATCAAGACACCTGTGAAACCCTCTATTTCAATAAAAATGTCAACCCGTCCATTCAGTTCGTAATTAGTAGTTAGTGCTGTTCTGTATTGCGCGTTGTCAACGCGAACAATTCCCTCACCCGCAATCCAGCTTTTTAGCATGGTGGAACTGCGGCAGTGATATTACCTTTGCATCGTGGAGTGCTAATTGTGCTTTTAACCTCTCGTTAACATTCCCGCCCCACCCCACATGATTTGAAGAAAAATAACACAAAACTGATTACCAGCACATTAGCAAACCGCCACTCCAAAACACAAAATTGCTTTTTGTCCTAAAACCCGGTGAACAAAACGGCAGTCTATAGACAATGCTCCGAGGCAGGATTTTGATATTTTGGAAAATCTTTTTAACTTTGTGGCTCATTGCGAGTCTAATGGTTACAAAATGACTTTTTAAAAAGGAAACGACTATGAAACGAATCAGATTATACATGATGGCAGCATTGCTGGCAATCGCCGGCTTCTTCGCCACTAGCACGAGCGCTCAGGTGCTGCGCGACGCCGACTTCAACAGCATCGGCCGCATCAACGGCAACGGCGTTGTCAGGGATGCTACCGGTCAATTTATGACACCGACGGTGCACGCATCGGCTACATCAACACCGATGGCACAGTGCATGATGGTGAAAGTAACGTGCTGGGCTACATCAGCATCAACGATGGCAAGGTGAGCGATGCCCAGAAACAGACCATCGGCTTTGCACGCGGTGTGCGTGTGGACTGGATCGCATGCTATTACTTCTTCCACTTCTTCGAGAAGTGAAGACCTTGACTTCAATCACATTAGGAATCATGATGGCCCCGTGACACCTGTCGTGGGCCGTCACACATATTGTAATCACACAAAAACAGGAATTCAAGATGATGAAACGTCTTCTGCTTATCGCAACCTTGGCTTTGTGTCTGGGGCTGACCCTCGAAGCCAGTGACCAAAAGCCCAAGTCACGCAGGCCGCACAAGCCACACAAGGCAATCCACATGACACAGGCTCCGCTCGTGATGCCCGAGGCACTGAAGCCGGGCGACAAAATCGCGATTATCTCGCCGGCGAGCACACCAGGCAATGACAATCCCGACAAAGCCGCTGCAACGCTGCGTGCATGGGGCTTTGAGCCGGTCATCGGGCCGCACGCCTTGACCAAATGCCATTCCTATGCTGGCACCATCGAGGAGCGGTCTGCCGACCTGCGCTGGGCACTCAACGACCCCGAGATCAAGGCCATCGTGTGCACGCGAGGCGGCTACGGCTCGGCTATGCTGCTCGACCCGATGACCCGTGAGGATTTCAATCGACATCCCAAGTGGATCGTGGGCTACAGCGACATCACGGCTTTACACAGCGCGATGGTGTGCAGCGGCGTGATGAGCCTGCATGCCAACATGGGCGGTGCCCTGGGTGAACGCGGCGCCAACGACAACGTCAACCTGATGCTGCGCGATGCGTTGATGGGCAAGTTGCCTTCCTACACTGTTCCCGCTAACCCGCTGAACAAGCTGGGCAAGGCCCATGGCATCATCCTGGGCGGCAACATGTCGGTGTTCACCAACATTGGCGGCAGCCGTGAGTGGGACTTCCTGGACCGCGACAACATCCGCGGCAAGGACATCATCCTGTTCTTCGAGGACGTGAGCGAGAGCATGCCGCGCGTGAACAGCATGCTGCAGCAACTGCGTCTCAAGGGCGTGCTCAAGCATGTGAAAGGTATTATCGTGGGGCGCTTCACCGACTATGAGCCCAAGGATGGCTGGACCGACATGAACGAGATGTTGAGCGAGACACTCAACAAGTACAACCTCCCTGTGTGCTACGACTTCCCTGCCAGCCACGACGAGAATTGGAACTATCCCATCATCGAAGGCTGTCCCGTCACCTTGACGGTTGACCCCGAGGGCGTAACCCTCAAGTTTGAGCACCCATGACACGCCAAGACAAATTCTTGCTGCTAGCCATCATCGCCGTGCTGGCATTGGTGGGAGTGCACGCCTTCCTGTCGGTGGACTTCGTCAAGCATGGCCGCAAAGTCATCTCGCGCGTTGAACTCAAGAACCTTGACCCTGCTAACAACGGCATCAACATCGAGGTCACCGAGCCATGGTACAACCCCAAAAAAGTGCTCGCGTTCAACGTCATGGAGCCCGACGAGCGCAACTTCGACCGCTTTGATGTCACCCGCTGCCTGCTGCAGTGCGCCCAAGAGTTGGGCGACCGCGACTACAGCCGCATCTACCTGTGCAACAAGGGTGACCGCCTGTACTACATCAACGCCGACGACTTCAAGCAACTGGGCGAACAATACAAGACAGGCGAGACGCTCAACACGTTGGGACTGTATGTGAAACTGCCGCAAGTGACCTACACCCTCAACGACAGTGTCGCCTTTCCGCAACACAGCGGAATGCTGAGCAGCATCGAGGATGCCCAGGACTGGAACACCATGATGACCAACCTGCTGCGCTAGCACCTAGGGTTCCCTGTGCCGTGGCTGCGCCATGGCCATTAAAAGAAAAATGAATGAACACCGCCGCCCGACAAAAACATCGGACGGCGGTGCGCTATAGGATTAGAATTTTTCTCTTTAGAACTTGAAGTCGATGCCTGCACCGAATACCTTGTTGGTGCGGCTGTAGGTGTCGCTACCAGGCAGCGTGGTGTTGAAGTAGTTCTCAGGCTCGTTGCGCTTGTAGTCCTTGTAGGTGGTCCAGAAGTAGCCCACGTTCAGTTTCACCTTCTCGCTCAAGTTGACAGCACCACCAAAGCCGATGCTGTAGCTGTCACACGAGAATGATGTGTGGGTCTGGTAAGCGTCGCTCAAGCCGTAGTCGGTGTTCTGTGCACCAGCACTCACGGTGAACATCTTGTTGATGTCCCACTCCACACCGGCCAGCACCTCGTGGGTACCGTGCTTGAGATGCTTCTGCTTGTCATGGGCCATCTCGGCATGCTTGTCATCATAGTAATGGTACTCGACAGTGGCGCGCAGCTTGTTGGGAATGAACTCATAACCCAGGGCTGCATAGAACACGGCGGGCAAGTCGTTGGGCGTGTTCACGCCATGCTTATAGTCATCGAGTGCAGCCTCAAATGCTGCGGGCTCGGCAGTAGCAGTCTTGGTATCGTTCTCGATGTTGAGGTTGGTCTTGAACTCATACTTGGCAGCAAGGGTAAAACCCTTCCACACCAGGTCCATGCCGATGATGGGGGTGATACCCCAACCGGTCTGTGAACAGTCAAGCTCGATGTTGGCCATTTCGCCGTTCTGGTTCACCAGCGTGCTCAAGGTGGGAGCAAGGGCGGGATAAGCAAGGGCAATCTGCTGAACGGTAGCTGCCATCTCGGGCTTGGGCATCACCTTGACAAAGCCATTGTAGTTGCCATCAAAGTAGTTCATGCGGGCACCGGCATAGGCACTCAGCCAGTCAAGCACCTTGTAGGTGGCGCCCAGTTGCAGGCCATAGATGTACTGGCGACCCTTCATGGCCGAGTTGATGTCATACTTGTCGGCGGTCAAGGGCAGCAGCGATGCGATGCGGGGATCAGCCAGGATGGCGGCCGTGGCGGGATTCTCGGCCAACGTCTTCTTCAGACCTGCCGTCTGACCATAGATACCGGCCATGATGCTCGCGTCAAACACGGGCAGACCGCTGTCAAAGTTGCACTTGCCACCACCACCGGTGAAGCCAAAGAATCCCGAGAAGGTCCAACGGTTCTTTTTATAGGCACCATAGAGCGACGGGATAACCGGAGCCTCGGCCTTGCCCTTATACAGGCGGGTGTGGTTCTCATCGGGGAACAGCGGGAATGTGGTGAGCGCGTCACGCCTCTGCGAAGCGCTCTGGATGTTCAGCGACAGGGTCCAACCGTCATGATCCATAAAGGCCAGACCGGCGGGGTTGGTGTAAACACCGTCAATCTCATGGCTGGCACCGCGTGCCATCATGCGCATGAAAGCGATATGCTGGTTGGTATTATGCAGCAGACCACCTGCCCAAGCAGTAGCGGTCATTGCACCTGCAAGAAATAATAATGTCGTAAATCTTTTCATTGCTATCACATTTTTAAATATATACAAACCTGAAGTGGAGATTTTTGAGACTACAAAATTACTACAGAACCATAAATCGGTGGACAAAAAGTCACAAAAAATGGCCTTTTTGGCCCATACCATCACATTATTACACTTTTTAACAATCCCAAACTGTTAAAATCGCAGGAAAATACCCTCGTTTCCCTCAAACAACCATGACAACACGATGGATAAATCATGAACCCACATTGTCCTTAAACAAGGAGATGAGAAGACAAAAAGACAAGAAAGACAATTCCATTGAAATTCAACTTCTTTGTCTTTCTTGTACTTCTTGTCTTCAAGCCACAAAACCTTCGCGACTTTATGTCTTAGCGTGAAGCTGTATAAGTTAGGAGTCAGGAGTTAGGAATTGGCATCCACCAGCTAAAGCCTAAAGCCTAAAACCTAATGCCTGAATGCGGATGCCTCACTAATCCGCGAGCGCTGCGAGCATCACAGGGTAACGACGGTGCCGATGGGCTCGCCGCTCATCACCTTCTTGAGGTTGCCCACGACGTCCATATTGAACACATGGATGGGCAGATTATTGTCGCGGGCCATCACGGTAGCGGTCATGTCCATGACCTTGAGGCCGCGGTTGTAGATCTCGTCATAGGTGATGCGGTCAAACTTCGTTGCCGTGGGATCCTTCTCGGGGTCGGCCGTGTAGATGCCGTCCACGCGGGTGCCCTTGAGCATGACGTCGGCCTCGACCTCGATGGCGCGCAGTGTGCTGCCCGTGTCGGTGGTGAAGAAAGGGCTACCGGTGCCACAGGAGCAGATGGCGACCTTGCCTGCCTTCATCGCCTCGATGGCGCGCCACTTGCTGTAAGGCTCGCCGATGGGGAACATGCCGATGGCAGTGAATACCTGGGCGGGCTGGCCGATGCCCTCGAGCGCCGATGACAATGCCACATCTGGTCGCCCTTCACGCGGTCAAAACCCTGAGCGGCACCCTTGAGGCCGCGGAAGATATTACCGCCGCCCACAACGATGGCTACCTCGACGCCAGCATCCACGATTTCCTTGATTTGTTTGGCATAGTCGGCCACGCGCTGCGGGTCAATGCCACTACTCTGTTCTGCTGCCAGCGACTCGCCGCTGAGCTTGAGCAATATGCGATGATAAATAGGTGTCATTTGTTTTATGGATTAAATAAAGGTTGGCCCAAAACCATGTTTTGTCCAACCTTTATTTCACGATTATTGAATCTTCACAAGAATTATTCTCCAGCCAGGGCTTTAGCACGCTCGATATACTTCTCGGCGTTCAAACCAGTCTGCTGGTCATAGATGGGATAATTGTCCTTGATGTCCTGATAGATGGCCATCTCCTCTTTGTACTTCTTCTGAGCATGGAGCAGAGTGGCTTTCTTGACCATGAAAATGGGAGCAAAAGCCTCGTTGCCGTTGGCCAGGCTGATAGCCTTGTCAAAAGCAGCCATTGCCTTGTCATACTGCTTCAGGTTCACGTAGCAGTCACCCTTCAGCGACTGAGCAGCGGGAGCGATGAGGTTGCCCGAGGGGTTGAAATCCTCGAGGTGCTTGAGAGCCTTCTCATACTCACCTTTTTCGTAAAGCAGGATAGCAGCATTGAGGTGACCACGCTCAGCGGTCTTATTGCTATACTCATCTGAAACTTTCTCAAAGCCCTTGAGAGCGCCTTCCTTATCACCTTGCAGAAGGGTGATATCGGCCTTACCGATCTCTTCCTTAGCCTTGTTGAGGTTCGGGTTGCGGATGCCGTAGATGTAACCAACGGCGAGCAGTGCAAGCACTGCGATGGCGATGAGAGCCCAATTGATGTACTTCTTGTTGTCTTCAATGCGTTGTGCCGCGGTCGTCAGTGATTCATTCACCTCTTCGAGCGTTGTGCGGGCACCTTGATCTTGTTTTTTTGCCATGTCTATTTCGTTAATTTTTAATGTATTCTACAGTTTTGCGGCTGCAAAAGTAATAGATATTCTTAACATTGAAAAACAAAAAGGCAACAAATTTTGTTTTTTACCCATTTTTTGGCACTTTCTATTCCCTTTTTTCCCATAGGTTTCATGTGTTTTTCTCCTAATTGCTAGGCGGCTGCCGTTTACCGAACACTTAAAATTTGGTGTTTTGAAACCAAAGCATTATCTTTGCACCCACATTAACTGAATAGTAGGTTTTATGGAACTCAAGTGCCCGCAGTGCGGCAAATGGATGGCCGTTTCACAGGAGGAACTGGTGATACATGACTGCCAGGTCGTGTGTCCGCAGTGTCTTGCCGTGTGCAGCTACGAGGGCGGTGTGCTGGTTGTCCGTGACGACTCCGACGCACCCTACCGCCACACAGCACCGGCGGCCGAAACGCAGCCCGCGGCATCGCGGTTCTGCCACAGTTGCGGCAAGCAATTGCCCGAGGGCATCAGCTTCTGCCCCTACTGCGGTGCTGACCTCAAGGCACCGTTCAACGGGAAAGAGCCTGCAGCAGTTGAGGTTACAGTTCCCAAACCCGAACCAACACACACAGCTCCCAAGCCTGAACCTGTTCAGGAAAAGAAGCAGCCCGCACAAGAGAGAATTCAGCGCGCACCCGCCAGCACCCAACAACCTTCGACTCGTGTTGAGGACAAGTTGCGCAACGTGCCCCGCCAGTACAACAGCATGCACCCCCGCCTGCATCAGAACGGCACCGAGGCTGGCACCTTGTTCAAGGTGGTGGCCTACACCATCATCATTGCGCTGATTGCACTGCTCATCTACATCATCGCTGCCGGCTTGAGCATCGAGCCCACTGCGTAAACCCGTTTCTGTCATCATTTTCAGTGCACAAAACACGAGATTTTGGGGCTGTTGCCTTGATTTCTTGCAGCCTGCGTTGGCTGTTAGGAAAAAGTTTTGTATTTTTGCGCGTTTTTAAGCAATTATCATTGTTTTAGATTATGAATATCTCCTATAAATGGCTCAAACGCTATATTGACACCGACCTGACTCCCGATCAGGTGGCTGAGGCGCTGACCTCCCTGGGACTGGAAGTGGGCGCAGTGGAACAAGTAGAAACCATCAAGGGCGGACTGCGCGGACTGGTTGTCGGTCAAGTAATGACCTGCATCGACCATCCCAATAGTGACCACCTTCACATCACGACCGTTGACCTGGGCGACGGCAATGATCCCGTGCAGATTGTGTGCGGCGCTCCCAATGTCGCTGCCGGCCAGAAGGTCATCGTCGCCACCTTGGGCACCAAGCTCTATGACGGCGACCAGGAGTTCACCATCAAGCGCAGCAAGATGCGTGGCGAGGAGTCGCTGGGCATGATCTGCGCCGAAGATGAGATCGGTGTTGGCGCCAGCCATGACGGCATCATCGTCCTTCCCGAAGGTGCTGTAGTGGGCACTCCTGCTGCCGAATATTACGGCATCGAGGATGACTACCTCATTGAGGTGGACCTGACACCCAACCGCATCGACGGCGGCTCGCACTACGGTGTAGCTCGCGACCTGGCAGCTTGGATGAAGCGCCACGGCATGGCAGCCAACTTGCACAAGCCCAGCGTGGACAACTTTGCCAGCGACCGCCAGGACGGCGGCATCCCCGTCTCTGTCGAGAATGCCGAGGCCTGCCCCCGCTATGCCGGCTTGACCGTGCGCGGCGTGAAGGTCCAGGAGAGCCCCAAATGGCTCAAGGACCTGCTCCTTGCTGTGGGCCAGCGTCCCATCAACAACATTGTCGATATCACCAATTACATACTGCTCGGCACTGGACAACCCATGCACTGCTTTGACCTGAGCAAGGTCAAGGGCGACCGCGTGGTAGTCAAAACTGTTGAACCTGGCACCAAGTTCGTCACACTCGACGGTGTGGAGCGCACGCTCACCGAGCGCGACCTGATGATTTGCAACGGCCAGGAGCCGATGTGCATCGGTGGCGTGTTCGGCGGTCTGGACTCGGGTGTGACCGAGTCGACCACCGACGTGTTCCTGGAGTCGGCCTACTTCCATCCCACATGGATCCGCAAGACGGCACGCCGCTTCGGCCTGAACACCGACGCGTCATTCCGCTTCGAGCGCGGCATCGACCCCAACGAGGTCATCTATAACCTCAAACTTTGCGCAATGCTCGTCAAGGAGCTGGCAGGAGGTGAAATCTGCGGTGACATCATCGATGTCAAGGCACATGACTTCCCTGGCTTCCCCGTGGAACTGCACTATGACTACGTGAAGCGCCTCATCGGCAAGGACATTCCCCACGACGAGATTCGCGAAATCGTCAAGAGCCTGGAGATGGAAATCACTGCCGAGGACGACGAGACAATCAACCTCATCGTGCCCACCTATCGTGTGGACGTGCAGCGCCCGTGCGACGTGGTCGAGGACATCCTGCGCGTGTACGGCTACAACAACGTCGAGTTGACCAATACTGTTCACGGCAGCCTGTCGAACAAGACCGACGTGGACTTCCGCGACGACATGCAGGAGACCGTGAGCAACCAGCTCACCAGCGTGGGCTATCACGAGATCATGAACAACTCGCTCACTGTGGGCGCCTACTACGAAGGCCTGACCACCTACCCCGCCGAGTTGTGCGTGCGCATCATGAATCCCTTGAGCAGCGACCTGAACGTCATGCGCCAGACGCTGATGTTCGGCGGCTTGGAGAGCATTGCACGCAACATTAACCACAAGAACGCCAACCTGCGCCTGTATGAGTTCGGCAATATCTACAGCCATGACGGCAGCATCAGCCAGGAAGAGAAAGCCCTCGCCCCCTACAGCGAGAGCACCCAGATGGCAATGTGGCTCACCGGCAACAACCACGACGAGTCATGGGCCGACAAGGTGAGGGCACTCAACGTCTATGACCTCAAGGCCGACCTCGAGAACGTGTTCTCTAACATGGGCATCCAGTTGAAGGACCTGGTGATTGAGCAATACGAGGACGACACCGTCAATCCCGCGTTGCGCTACAGCAACCGCGGCGGCAAGACCATCGCCGTGATGGGTGTTGTTGACGAAGCGCTGGCCAAGCGCTTTGACGTGGACCAGCCCGTTTATTATGCTCAAGTGAACTGGAACCTGGCCTGCAAACTGGCGATGAAGAACGACATCAAGTACAGCGACCTGCCCAAGACGCTGCCGCTGCGCCGCGACCTGGCGTTGCTGGTTGACCGCACGGTGACCTACGAGGACATCAAGCGCGTGGTCGAGGCCAGCGAGAAGAAGTTGCTCAAGTTGATGACCTTGTTCGACGTCTATGAGAGCAACAAGCTGGAGGCTGGCAAGAAGTCCTATGCCATCAGCATGATTCTGCAGGACAACGAGAAGACGCTCAATGACAAGCAAATCGATGCCATCATGAGCAAGATCATCAAGAACCTGGAAACCCAGCTGGGTGCAAAACTCAGGTAAGACACTAGGCATTAGGCTTTAGGCATTAGGTTTCATTAGCCTTATCCTATAGCCTGACAACTAAAAACTGACAACTAAAAACTTTTAAAATAACAACAAAATGGGAAGAGCTTTTGAATACCGCAAAGCAAGAAAGATGAAACGCTGGGGCAGCATGTCCCGCACGTTTACACGTATCGGTAAGGAAATCACCATCGCCGTGAAGGCTGGTGGTCCCGACCCCGAAGGTAACTCCCGCCTGCGCGCGTTGATCGCCAACGCCAAGACGGCCAACATGCCCAAGGAGAACATCGAGCGCGCCATCAAGCGCGCCAGCGAGAAAGATGCCGGCGACTACAAGGAGGTGATCTATGAGGGATTTGCACCCCATGGCATCGCCGTGCTGGTAGAGACCGCTACCGACAACACCACCCGCACCGTGGCCAACCTGCGCAACTACTTCAACAAGAAGGGCGGTTCGCTGGGTAACTCGGGCAGCGTGGCCTTCATGTTCAGCCACAAGTGCTACTTCCACGTTGCTCCCAAGGCCGATGTGGATCCCGATGAACTTGAACTGGAGCTCATCGACTGCGGCGCCGAGGAATTTGCCATCGACGAGGAAGAAATGCTCGTGTCGGGCGACTTCGCTGCCAATGGCGACATCATGAAGTACCTCGAGGAAAACGGTTTCGAGATCAAGAGCAGTGAGTTCGTCTATGAACCCGCCGACTACAAGGAACTGAACGAGGCACAACGCGCCGAGGTCGAGGCACTCATCGAGGCACTGGAAGAGGACGAAGATGTGCAAAACGTCTTCACCACCATGGCCGAGGCCGAGGAGTAATCCTTCGCTGTTCAATCCTTTAACGCATTAAACACTATGAGAGTTCCTTAAGTCATCACAGAGGCTTAAGGAACTCTTTCCCTTTTTCACTGAACCCAACAGTCACTTGAAACATCAGGCCTTGTCCTGGTTTTACCCGACTTTCCCAAAAGAGACTGAATCCTGACTTTTATCATTCTATAACTCTAATCTTATCGAATTATGCAAAAGACCAGACAATTCTTCTTTATCGTGATGCTGATGCTGGCTGCCTTTGTTCCCAGCATGAGCATTGCACAGCAGATGCCACCCATCCCCGTGGATCCCGAGGTGCGCATCGGCAAACTGGATTGCGGATTGACTTACTACATCCGCAATAACAACTATCCTGAGAACCGTGTGAACTTCTACATTGCCCAACGCGTGGGCTCCATCCAGGAGGAGGAAAGCCAGCGCGGCCTGGCTCACTTCCTGGAGCACATGGCCTTCAACGGCAGTGAACACTTCAACGGCGAGGGCAAAGGCATCATCGATTACACCCGCTCGCTGGGTGTGAACTTCGGCGGCGACCTCAACGCCTACACCAGCATTGCCGAGACCGTCTATAACATTAACGATGTGCCCAGCACACGACAGAGCGCACTTGACTCGTGTCTGCTCATCCTCAAGGACTGGAGCAACGGCCTGCTGCTCACCGATGAGGAAATCGACAAGGAACGCGGTGTCATCCACGAGGAATGGCGACTGGGACAGAGCCCCCAAATGCGCATGTTAGAGCGCCAGCTCGAGGCATTGTTCCCCGGCTCCAAGTATGGCAAGCGCCTGCCCATCGGTCTGATGGACGTCGTTGACAACTTCAAGTATAACGAGCTGCGCGACTATTACCACAAGTGGTATCGTCCCGACAACCAGGCACTGGTGATCGTGGGTGACGTGGATGTGGACCACATCGAAGCTCAGATCAAGGAACTGTTCAAGGATGTTCCCGCCCCAGGTCCCGATGCTGCCCAAGTGGTTGACGAGCCCGTCCCCGACAACGAGCAGCCCATCTTCATTGTCGACAAGGACAAGGAACAACAATACAGCGAGGTGACCGTCATGTTCAAGCACGAGGCTGTTTCCAAAGAGGAAAAAGCCAATCTCGACTACCTTGTGTTTGGTTACCTCGAGGGAATGGCGGTTCGTATGCTCAACACCCGACTGAGCGACTTGGCTCAAGAGCCTGACTGCCCCTTTGACAGGGCTTATTGCTACGACGGCAGTTACCTGGGAATCGCCAAGACGATGGATGCTTTCACCATGGAGGCTATGCCCAAAGAAGGCAAATCCGAAGCCGCCGCCCAGGCCTTGATTGTCGAGGCATTGCGTGTCGCCAAGCACGGTTTCACCGCCAGCGAGTATGACCGCGCCCGCGACGAGTACATGAGCGAGATGGAAAGGTGGTACAACGAGCGCGACAAGGTGTCCAACGAGAACTATGGCCGCAGCTTTTGCCGCCATTTCCTGGATAACGAACCCATCACCTCGGTAGAGCAGGATTTCCAGATTGCAGGAATGATCGCTCCCAACATGACTGTTGACATGGTCAACATGATTATCCCTGAACTCATCAGCACCGATGGCCATAACATGGTAATCACCGACTTCAATCAAGAGAAGGAAGGCGCTGTCTATCCCACTATTGAAGGTTTCCAGGCTGCGCTCGATGCCGCCAACAGTGCCGACATCACCCTCTATGTGGACAATGTATTGGACGAGCCCTTGATGGCTCAGATGCCCAAGAAGGGTAAAATCGTCAAGGAGAGTGCCAATGACGTGTTTGGCTACAAGATTCTTGAACTGAGCAACGGTGCCCGTGCCGTGCTCAAGAAAACCGATTTCAAACAGGACGAGATCACGATGACGGCATTCCAGCGCGGTGGTCAGTCACTCTACGGCGAGAAGGACTGGGCCAACCTGCAGCTGCTCAGCAGCCTGAATTCCTACACCGGATTGGGCAACTTCTCTAACTCTGACCTGAATAAGGTCCTCGCTGGCAAGCAAGCCAGCGCCTACATCAACATCGGCAGTCACTCCGACGGTGTGAGCGGCAACAGCACCGTCAAGGACCTGGAGACGATGATGCAGCTCGTTCACCTCAAGTTCACCGCCCTCACCCCCGATGAGAAGAAGTTCAACCAGACCATGAACCTGATGGAGACGCAACTCAAGAACAAGGACCTCATGCCCGAGAGCGCCTTGAGCGATTCGCTGCAGTACATCGTGAGCAACCGCAGCTGGCGCAACAAGCCTTTCAACGTCGATGACCTGAAACAGGTCAGCCTGGAACGAATCATGGAGATCGCCAAGGAGCGCACAGCCAACGCTGCCAACTACACCTTCTTGTTCGTTGGCAACTTCGACGAGGCCACCATCCGCCCGCTCATCGAGCAGTACATCGCCAGCCTGCCCGCCAAGAAAGGCGTGAAGAGCGACTGGGTGAACACCACCGAGATGCCCTCAGGCGAAGTCCTGTGCCACTTTACCCGCAAGATGGAGGAGCCCAAGGACTATGAGGTGCTCATCTGGTACTCCGACCAAATCCCTTACAGCTTGGAGAACTCTCTCAAGGCCGAACTCCTGGGACAGGTCCAGATTATCAACGATGAGATGAAGAACGCCTGCACCACCATTGACGCCACTGCCCTGACCGAGGCCAAGGAGAATATGCTCAAGGACCACGCCACCAACATCAAGGAGAACTGGTACTGGAGGGGCATCATCCAGCAATACTTGCTCATGGGTATCGATCAAATGAGTGGCTACGAGGACATCATCAAGGCCCAAACGCCCGAGTCAATCGCCGAATTTGCACGCCAAATCTATGCTGCCGGCAACAAGATTGAACTTGTGCTGGGTCCCGAGAAATAACTTTCGCTCTTCAGCGACACAACCAATAACAATGGCGGCTCCTGTTGTGAAGGGCCGCCATTGCTGTATCACTCAACAACCGAAAACATAGCATTAAACCTTATAAAAAACATCTGCACTCTTGGCTTTCAAACAATAATAACTATCTTTGCCGCATCAATTCACTTATTATTACTCGTTAACTATTGATTACTGCTATGAAAAGTTGGTGTGAAGTTCAGATTTTAAAAAACGGCAGGCTTGACTGGCCGTTTGAGTATGCTTGTGTTTCAGCAAAGGTCAAAGGCTTTTTTGGCGGGATGACCCGGGATGTCCGTACCGACGATAGAGGCATCGCCATCATCGAATGGTCTTCGAGCAACGATTTGGAAAAGATCTATGTTTCGGGGCAGACTTTCGAAGGGCCATTTGAGAATGGACGCAAGTATCGATTGACTTATAAGGTATAACAATCATCCCAAGATGGATAGACAAACAAGGGGCGTGCCTGAAATGACATGCCCCTTGCTGTTTTTTCCCGAGAACCGCCTTACTTGACGATGAGCAAGTAGTAGTTCTTCTTGCCCTTCTGGGCCAGGATGTACTTGCCGTTGAGCAGCATGTCGGCACTGGCAGGCATGTTGGGGTCAGCGAGTTTCTCCTTGTTGACGCTCACTCCACCGCCCTGGGTGAGCTTGCGCATCTCGCCCTTGCTGGGGAAGACGGCAGCCACCTCGGTGAGCAGCGAGATCATCGGCGTACCCTCGTCGATGGCACTGCGGGGAACCTCATAGCGGGGAACACCCTCAAACACGCTCAACAGCGTCTCCTCGTCAATCTTGTGCAGGATGTCCTTGGCCTTGTTCGAGAACAGGATCTGTGAAGCCTCCACAGCGTTCTCATACTCCTCGGCGCTGTGCACCATGGTGGTGATTTCCTTGGCCAGGCGTTTCTGCAAGGGACGCAGACCTGGATCGGCATCCTGCTGGGCCGTCAGCTCGGCAATCTCTTCCTGCGACAGGTTGGTGAAAATCTTGATGTATTTCTTGGCATCCTCGTCGCTCACGTTGATCCAGAACTGGTAGAACTTGTAGGGCGAGGTGCGCTTGGGATCCAACCACACATTGCCACCCTCGGTCTTGCCGAACTTGGTGCCGTCACTCTTGGTGATCAGCGGGCAGGTGATGGCATAGGCCTCGCCACCGGCCATGCGGCGGATGAGCTCAGTACCCGTGGTGATGTTGCCCCACTGGTCGCTGCCACCCATCTGCAGCTTGCAGCCCTCGGTTTCATAGAGGTGCAGGAAGTCATAGCCCTGCAGCAGCTGATAGGAGAACTCGGTGAACGACATGCCATGGTCGGCATTGGCAGCCAGACGCTTCTTCACGCTGTCCTTGGCCATCATGTAGTTCACGGTGATGTGCTTGCCGATGTCGCGGATGAAGTTCAAGAACGAGAAGTTCTTCATCCAGTCATAGTTGTTCACCACGATGGCGTGGTTGGGAGCATCGCTGTCAAAGTCCAGGAACTTAGCCAGTTGCTGGCGGATGCACTCCTGATTGTGGCGCAGCGTCTCCTCATCGATGAGCACGCGCTCCTGCGACTTCATCGAGGGGTCACCAATCATACCCGTGGCACCGCCAATCAGCGCGATGGGACGGTGTCCCGCACGCTGCAGATGCTTGAGCATCATCACGCCCACCAGGTGGCCGATGTGCAGCGAGTCGGCGGTCGGGTCGATGCCCACATATCCGCTGGTCATTTCCTTGTTGAGTTGCTCCTCGGTGCCAGGCATGATGTCATTGATCATGCCACGCCATTTCAGTTCTTCTACAAAATTCATCTGTCTTTATCGTTATTGATTAGTTATTTTCAGTTTCAAGCCACAAAGGTACAAT
>CACZVR010000078.1 GCA_902784675.1 uncultured Bacteroidales bacterium
CCACCGTGTGCGTTTGCGTGACGGCATGGGTGTTGAATTGGTGCTGCCCATCAGCAAATATTCGGGGGCAATGTCCCGCAAGAAACGGCTCATGACGCAGGGCCTATAATCACCATTGATAAAACGTTCTGAGGCATAGGTGATGATGCAGTTCGCTTTTGCGCGAGTTATAGCAACGTAAAAAAGTCGTCTCTCTTCCTCTATTTGAATAGGATTGTTTTTACTCATTGCACTGGGAAACAAATCTTCCTCTACACCCACGATGAAGACATTTTTGAACTCAAGGCCCTTGGCAGCATGCACGGTCATCAGGGTGACTTTCTCGCCGTTGGGGTCGTTCATGTCTTGGTCGGTGAGTAGCGATATCTCGGCCAGGAAGTCACCAATCTGGTATAAGTCTTGGCCATTATCGATTCTATTTTGTTGGAAGTCATAAACCGCATTGACTAAGTCATCGATATTATTAATTCTTCCTATATTCTCGTTGGGGTTATCTTGTAGTACACTTTTTATTCTTGTGCGCTTTACCATCTCTCGGGCAACAGTTAAAGCATCGTTACCGTCGCGGTTTAGCTCAATGAGACCTTTCATCAGTGTAGTGAAACCTTCGAGTTTGGCAATGGTGCCGCGGTTCAAGCTAAGCCCGTATTGCTTGGCATTAGTAATAATCTGCCACATACTCATGCCCACTTGAGAGGCGTGGTGTGTTATCTTTCCTATGGTGGTGTTGCCAATACCACGTGGCGGATAGTTAATGATACGTCTTAGGGCTTCGTCGTCGTCAGGATTAATAATGAGTCGCAGATAGCAGATGGCGTCTTTTACCTCTTTTCGTTGATAGAAAGAAACATCTCCATAGATGCGGTATGGGATAGCGTCTCGAACATTCCCGTGGTCATTTTCTAGTCCTCCACTTATCAGATACTTCTCTATAATGCGTGATTGAGCATTAGTGCGGTATAAAATAGCAAAGTCTTCATAGCTGTCACCTTGTCTAGCTTTGAGTGATATTATTTGACGTACAACAAGTTTTGCTTCCTCTTTGTAGTTGGGGCATCTAAAGACTTTTATGCGTTCGCCCTGCTGATTCTTGCTGAACAAGTGTTTTTTGATTTGACCTTTGTTCTTTTCAATCAGGCTGTTGGCGGCATCGGTGATCATCTTCGTCGAGCGGTAGTTGCGCTCCAGCTTGAAGGTCTTGAGGTCTTTGTAGAAGCGTTGCAACCTCAAGATATTGTCGATGTTCGCGCCACGGAAACTGTAGATGCTCTGCGCATCATCACCCACGACGCACAACCGGTTGTATTTCTTGCTCAACTGATACACGATCAGGTGCTGAGAGAAGTTGGTGTCTTGGTACTCGTCAACAAGGATATACTTGAAAAAGTCCTGATAACGCTCCAGCACATCGGGGTGGTCGCGCAGCAGGATGTTGGTGTAATACAGCAAATCGTCAAAGTCCATCGCTCCGGCGATGTGGCATCGTTTGCAGTAGGCCTTGTAGATGTTCGCCGTCTCGGGGCGCATGGCATCGCGGTCGGCATCGATGAGATCCTGATTGCGTTCATAGTCGTCGGGACCGATGAGCGCATTCTTGGCATTGCTGATTTGCGTCTGGATGGTCGCGGGCTTGTAGAGTTTGTCATCAAGACCCATATCCTTGACGATGAGTTTGATCAGGGACCGAGAGTCGCTCTGGTCATAGATGGTGAAGTCGGGTTTGAAGCCCAGTAATTCGGCATTGCGTCGCAGCAGGCGGGAGAAAATTGAATGGAATGTGCCCATCCACAACTGGGCCGCCACATCGGGACCGGCAAGCGGCTCAATGCGTTCGCGCATCTCGCGGGCTGCTTTGTTGGTGAAGGTGAGCGCCATGATGCGCCAGGGCTCATATCCTTGCTGCAACAGGTGCACGATCTTGTAGGTCAGCACGCGCGTCTTGCCCGACCCCGCACCGGCAATCACCAGTTGCGGTCCATCGCAATACTCGACGGCTGCCCGTTGTTGCTCGTTCAGTTTCTCCAGATAATCTTCGTTCATGGTTGCAAATATACTAATTTTTTCGGTGTGTCTTCAGGGCGACATGGAGCAGAATCGGCTAAATCCTGGACTACTGTTCAATATCAATAGTGGTTTCTCGGTATTTAATCAACTCGATATTCAATCTCTCAAGGAGCGAGAGCTGGATATCGTCGTTGCTGTCGGCGGGTTTGTACCACGGCTCTTTGGCAAAGTATTCCTTCAGGTCCTTGGACTGGAACACATAGCCGCGACGGGCAAGGATGGCATTGCGCATCAGGCGCAGCGTCGGTTTGTCGTAGTAGTTCAGCTCGCTGCCGTGGAGCAATGTGTTGCAGACGTAGTCATAGGTACCGTAGTTGGGATTGGATTCGGTGAGGGTGATGCTGTCAACAAGCAATCGGTGCGGAAATTCGTACTCATCAAACCCCACTGGATACAGGCACAGGCCGCCTTTGACGAATTCCACTTCCATACAGCCGTCTAACGGAGTCCCTTCACCGTCGATACGGAGGATACCTGTCGTGTGGCCGTTAAAAGTCAAGGCTTCGACTGGAACATAGGTCCCCCCCACGAGGGCTTTGTCCCAATCAATGGACACGCGGGTGCCGTCGGCCATCGTGTAGTCGCCTCTGATCATCGTCATCCAGGTTTCCACATTTAGTTTCTGGTTGTCTTCCTCTCTGGTACAAGTCATCAATTTGTACAAAGTGTCATTTGAGTCATAGAAACAGAAGATATTCAAGTCCTCCTGCTGGATGAGGCGAACGGTATGCCCTACCTCTTCGACCATCATCGCGTCGTTGGGACCCTCGGCGATGATGTAGGTGTCGGCTTCGCCTTTCACGGGCACCAGCATGAATTCAAGTTCCTCACCCTCGACGGTTGAGTTTAATATCACATTGCCCTGTTCGTTCAAGGTGGCGGTATAGACGAGCGCGCCGTTGTACCACAAGCTGCCTTGCTCGATGTGCTGTGCCCCTGCAGTGAGGGCGCTGAGTATCAGTATGATGATTGCAATTCTTTTCATTTCAATATGATTTTATTGTGTTTGTTCTCTGTTAATCAGCAATTCGGTATTCTTTGCCTGTAAATCGGCCGTCGAGGGTATAGACACGCTCCACCGAGTATCGGCCACCCTCGGAATCGTAGCGATAATTGCTCATGTGGATTTCCTGTTTCCCGGGGTCGATGGCGATCAGCCCTTCGTTGGTGGGTAACTGGATGGCTTCCTTGGCATTCATGTCGATGATGTAGGACCACACGTTGCGCTCGTCGGGGCAACCCTCCACAAAAATCTTGTCGCTGTCCCAGGGGATGAAGACGGTGGTGAAGCAGTTGCCGGCGGCAATCTGGTCAAATGGAACCTTGATGCCGTTGCCGTCTTGCATCTGGTCCCATCGCGGCTCGGCGGTGTTCTCGGTGGCAAAGAGGTAGGTCACGATACCCGTGATTTTGTCTCTCATCCACACCGACCACTGGCCGTTTTCCGAGCCCACGCCGTCGACGTTCACATACAGTTCCCTGTCGTTGTCCTCGTCTTTCAACTCGGCATCGTCGGGCAGCCTCACTTCCATTTCGTCCGTCTCGTCCATGTCCTCATAGGCCACGGCGCTGGAGTGGTCATACACATGGGCCATACCGGTAAACACATATTTATGGTACCAGTTCTCACCCGCAGGTGAGGTCTCTTCCACGATGATGGTCTGGTCATATTCAAATCCCAGATGATAGTGTAATGTGGAATTTGCCCATTTGCGCGGCAGGTTATGAAATGGGGTGTCTTCAGGCCTCATGATTTGGCTCGCGGGGTCGTAGTAGTAGAAGCAGCAGAAAGGCTTGACCTCGTCACCGGCTTCAGCGAAACTGATAACGAAGTATGCACACCCGTTATCGCACAGGTAGACGCGCGCTTCAACGTCCTGGGTCGCTCCTTCCAAGTGATGAAAATAGGCCCAGCCGAAGTCCTCACAGTCCACAAACACAATGCCGTGGCACCCGGGAGGCATGGTTGCTTCGTTATGCTGATAATAGCTGTTGTCGCCTGCCACGTCGATGACCGCCTGCACGCTCGCGGTGGGCCAGACGGCGTGAAAAGCCTTCATCAGCGTCATCACGTCGACCGTTCCGTTGTTGCTGTTCACGGGGATGGGCTTGCTCATCCAGCCGCTATTGACGGCCTTGAGCGGCAGGATGTCGGCATGCATGCCTCTGGCGACAAATGCCATCGCACAGCAGCAGAGCAGTAATGTAATCGCCTTTCTCATCGCTTGATTGTCACTTCTCGTTGATTTCGTTCCAGTAGATGAAGGGCTCTGTGGCCTCGGGTACAGCATTCATGTAGGCTTTTCCTTGCTCGGCGCTGATTTCCTTGCCGTTGAGGGCGCAGCCGTCAAGTTCGCCGTAAACCTCCAGGCCGTTGAATCGTTCAACCACCTTGCCGTTCCTGAACTTAAAGATTTCGGTATAATAGGACGGCCCTCCGGCAGGACCCGAGATCACCAAGTAACAGTTGCCGTCTCGGCTTTGGGGGAACGAGGGCTTGAAATTGCCTCTCACGGTGCCGATGAG
This sequence comes from uncultured Bacteroidales bacterium, assembly GCA_902784675.1. Classification (GTDB taxonomy): domain Bacteria; phylum Bacteroidota; class Bacteroidia; order Bacteroidales; family Muribaculaceae; genus Sodaliphilus. The sequence continues at coordinate 4,591 of CACZVR010000078.1, forward strand.
CTCGAATTTGCCGTCCTCGCGGCTGAAGAAGGCGCCGTTTTCCTCGGCCTCGTCGCTGATCCATATCTGCTCGCCCATATAGTCGATAAAGACATGGGCCCACTTGGTCAATTCTATGCCATCGTTTTCACCTGGATCATCGGCAATGTAAAGCCTCTTCATCTCCTCAATGTCCTTTTTCCACACGGGAATCTGCTCGTCGATCAGGGAATGATAAACGGTATATTCCTGGCGGTCGAGTTTGCCGTTGCTCAGGGTCATGATGCCGGTGGTGGCACTCTCGGGAGCCCAATGGAGGAAGCAAAGTTCTACACCTTGAGGACCTTCAAATGCCGCCGCAATGTTGCTGGGGAAGTATTCGCCACCGTCATCGGCATTCCATGTGCAACCAAACTCCGGGTCATACCACCCTTCGACAGGATAGTCATAGGTTTTATCGCCGTCGGTGATGATTTCCAGCGCCAATGCCGACTTCTCGTTCGGGTCATGTTTCTTTCTTGTGCTGTTCTTGTATTCGCCCTCGAATTGCATCACGCCATAGGTGTAACGGTCACCGATGATAAAGACCTTCTTGGACAGTTCGGCTTTCATGCCGTATTTTTCCTCCATCTTCTTGATGGCGGCCGATGGTAGCGGTGGCATTTCGTAGTCCGACGTGATGGGTTGAACCGTTAGCGGCTTGTGGCTGGCGAGATAGCTGTCGGTAACGACAACGTTGCCAGACACTTCGTCCATATTCATTTTGGGCTCGCCCCGGAGGGTGAACCGGGCACCGGCTGAGGGAATTTTGGGGTTGCCATGCAATTCGCCCGGGAAGATTTTTTCGCCATCGGGGTTGAGCAGAATCTCATCCACATATTTCACATCCAGTGTCTTGGTGCCGTCAACAATCAGTTTGGTGTACTTGGAGGCATTGCGGCGAAATTGCTCCTGAACTTCCCAAGCCTGATGCTGCTCTTCAAAGTATTCGGGATACTCCTCGTCCAGCTGGGGCTCTTCAAAGTCACACCAATAAACCATCTGCATCATGCCGCCGTTGGTGCCAAGCAGGAACATGGGTGGGAGAGTGGACCCGTCATTCTTGTCGGGAGCGCTGCCTGCCGTCATCGGGAGCATACTGCAGGCAAAAATCAAGGTAAAAAACAATGCTTTATTCATCGCCAAATGTACTTGTGGTTTCGTCAATGATTTCTAGGTGTCCGTCTATCCACGCGTAGGTCCATGTGGTGATTTCCACCGCATCGGTGCGGGCGGTACTGGTGATCGTCTTGGTGTCGGGATGAACGACGGGGTTGCTGATTAAGTCAAAGTCCAGAACCATGTTGAAGCACTTGTCCTCGTCATTCCACACAAAGGCGTCATAGTACTCCGAAACGCGCCCCACGCAGTTGCGGCCGATGAAAACCATCAGGTCGGGGATGCCGTCAAAGTTGATGTCCGTCCGTTCGTCCACCCAGCGTGCGGCCTCGTCGGCACTGGGCGCTTCGGCGAGCCTCTCAACCAGATCGCGTTCAAATTCCATCTGGGGTTCCTCGTCCTGCGACGTGTAGCCCTTGACAAATATCCGCCCGATGTAACCCTCGCTGTCGGTGCCGAACGACACGTCAAAGCGGTAATCCTCTCGCTCGGCAACCTTGACGGCCACTAAGGTGTAGAGCAAATTACCTTGAGAGGTGTAGAACTCGAGCGTACCCTTATCGGGAGCGTATTTGACAGGCCATCCGAACTCGGCACCAGCGATGGGTGGGTCATCGGCTTGACGGCTGGGTTCAAGGATGTATTCACCAGCTTTGCCATCAACTTTGGCCAGGCTCAGCAGGTTGTCCTCTACATCATCTGTCATGAAGACGTATTTCTCCATACGCACTTCGCGCACAATGTACGTTACGTCAGTCTCGATGTCCAGAAACCTGTCACCCACCTTGATGTCCTGGGCGTTCAGTTGCAGGCAGCAGCACAGCGTCAGTATGGCCAAGAGTTCTCTCATCTCACTTGAACTGGATGGATTGGATGATCGGCATCACGATACCGTCATAGAACTTGGCATCTCCATCATAATAGGAGATGGTGCCGCCAGCGGTTTTGCCGTCCTCGTTGATGACAATGAAGCGCCAGTAAATCACATAGCCGTCATCGACATCGCTGGTCGAACGCAGGATGATTGTGTTGCCTTCGATGACAGGTTCGTCACAGGTTTCATCCATGGCCCTGGCCGACCCTGTCATGTTTTGGGCAAATTCGTTCATGTTCAGGTCTTCGATATCACTATCCATTTCATAGATGCTGATATTGGCACTGGAAAGGTACTCATCGCCATCGTCACGCACGTTAACGGCATTTGAGTTAAAGCTCATTTGGCTTTCGCTGCTCCAACCCTCTGACTTCTCAAATTCATTGGGGAGACTCACTGTGAAGCTTGGAAAATCAAGGGTCTTGGAACCATCAGGAACAGCAGCATACGCCTTATTGCTGGCACACAAAATCATCACAACAGTTGCCGCAAGGGACATCAAAATAAATTTCTTCATAAGCATATATCTTTAAAACTATTTGCAAAATTATAAGAATCTATGGGATAATCAAGCATTTTATTGAAAAATGTTATCCAATAAATGCATTATTCCTGCTGACTGGCAACCAACGACTCATAACAGGGTATCTCCTCCAGGAACCTGTAGCTGTTCTTCTCGTAGTCGATTTGGCAGCAGTAGTGCACCAGGCCGTTGCTCACCATCAGGTAACGGGCCTTCAACACCATGTTGTAGCGCACGATCTGGTCAAACACCTTCTGCGTGATGTTGATGCTCGGCGCTTTGTACTCGACAATCACCAGCGGTTGTCCCGTGCGGTCACCCACCACCGTGTCGCAGCGCCGCGAGATGCCGTTCTGTGTCAACGACACCTCGTTACCCATCAGCGCGGCGGGGAAGTCCTTGTCGGTAATCAACCACTCCACGAAGTGCTGGCGCACCCATTCCTCGGGCGTGAGTGCCACCCAGCGCTCGCGCAGCCGGTCCCAGATGGCCCACGAGCCATCCTCCCGCTTCTTCACCTTGTACTCATATTCCGGCAAATTCAACTCCACCATGCCGCACAATTATTTCTTAGCACAAAATTACAAAATTTCTTTGGCATTTTTTGTATTTTTGCGCCAATAAAACCAACTGATGAGATGAAAAAAAGTTTTTTATTGTTGACTTGCATCCTGTTGGCCACCTTTAGCACTGTGGCACAGCAGTTTGACGATTTCTTTGATGGCCGCACGTTGCGCCTCGATTATGTGTTTGCCGGCAATCACGATGCCCAGCAGATTTACTTGGAGCAGATGTGCGTCACTCCCCAGTGGGCAGGCCGCAAGAGCCGCCTTGCCGATGTCCCGCTCAAGGGTAACGGTCAGATACAACTCAAAGACCATGCCACTGGTCAGCTGTTGTTCGTCCACACGTTCTCCACGCTGTTCCAGGAGTGGCTGGCCACCGAGGAGGCTACCCAGGTCAGCAAGGCCTTCGGTACAAGCTACAACGTGCCCATGCCCAAGCAGCCCGTTGACATCACTGTCTCGCTGCTCGACTTTCATGGCAAGGTGGTGACCAGTATGACACACACCGTTGATCCTGCCGACATCCTCATCCGCCATATCGGCGACAATGGCATACCTTTCCACTACATCTGGAAAGGAAAGACGCTGCCTGTCGAGAAAAAAGCAACCGACGCTCCGGGCCAACGCGCCTACAAGCCCACCGAGGGACCCCTTGACGGAGAACCCGACATCACCCAATGCATCGACCTGGCCATCGTTGCCGAGGGTTATACCCGTGCCCAGATGGGCAAGTTCTACGTCGATTGTCAACGTGTTGTCGATGCCTTGTTCGCCCACGAGCCGTTCACCTCGATGAAAGACCGCTTTAATGTGGTTGCTGTGGCCGCCGAGTCGTTGACCAGTGGACCCAGTGTGCCTCACCTGGGCCGATGGAGCAATACCCCAGCTGGCACCCATTATGACACCTTCTACACCGACCGCTACCTGATGACACAGGACATCCATCGCCTGTATGACGTGCTTTCGGGGGTTCCCTTCGAGCACATCATCGTGCTGGTCAACAGCGACACCTATGGCGGCGGTGGCATCTACAACCAGGTTACCGTCACCACCAGCGACCATCCCACCTTCCATCAGGTGCTCGTCCATGAGTTCGGCCATGCCTATGCCGGTTTGGGCGACGAATACTTCTATGATGACGCCTACGAGTCGATGTATCCTGCCGACACTGAGCCCTGGGAGCCCAACCTCACCACGCTTGTCGATTTCCAGAGCAAGTGGGCCGACATGCTTCCCAAGGGAACTCCCGTCCCCACGCCTCCCGATCCCAAGGTCCCCAACTACCGCAAAATCACCAACGAGAAAGAGCAGCGCCTGTTGGATGCAGCCACCCAGCGAGTCGGCGTTTTTGAGGGCGGTGGTTACCAGTCCAAGGGTGTTTACCGTCCTGCCCAGGAATGTCGCATGAAGATCAACGAAGTGGCAAACTTCTGCCCCGTGTGCTCACGCGCCATCCAACGCATCACCGACTTCTACACCAGCCACTAAGTGACATAGACGATAGCGTTTTCAAACAAAACAAACAGGGAAATGCCGTTGCGTTTCCCTGTTTGCTTAATGTGGTTTAATGTATGGTTTGGGTGGGCGAGAATCAGTTGTTGTTGAGCAGGATGTTGATGAGTGCGGTGAGGTCGTCCATATTGACCTCGCCGTCCAGGTTGCTGTCGGCCAGCGGTGTGTTGAACGAGATGTCACCGCCCA
>CACZVR010000079.1 GCA_902784675.1 uncultured Bacteroidales bacterium
GATAGCCAGCACACGGGGTTTCTCGACCAGGTCAGGGTTAAACGTCTCCAACTCACGGCACAGGATGCCGTACTCCTTGCGGATGTCGTCACTGTCGGCAGGCACCATGAACAGCAACACAGCGTTACGCTCGATGTGACGCAAGAAACGCAAGCCCAAGCCACGGCCCTCGCTGGCACCCTCGATGATGCCGGGGATATCGGCCATAACAAACGACTGCTGACCGCGATAGGACACGATGCCCAAGTTGGGCTCCAACGTTGTGAAGGGATAATTAGCGATTTTAGGTTTGGCTGCGCTGATGACGCTCAGCAGGGTCGATTTTCCTGCATTGGGAAAGCCTACAAGGCCCACATCGGCCAGCAGTTTCAGTTCCAGGATGACCGCTTTTTCGACACCCTTCTCGCCGGGTTGGGCAAAACGTGGAGTCTGGCGTGTCGCCGTCTTGAAGTGCTGGTTGCCCAGACCGCCGCGACCACCGCGCAACAGCCTGACGATCTGACCGTCCTCGGTCACATCGCAGAGGAATTTTCCAGTCTCGGCATCATATACCGCGGTTCCGCACGGCACCTCAATGGTGCGATCCTCACCATCCTTACCCGTCATCTGGTTCTCGCCACCTGACTGACCGTCGGTAGCGAACACATGACGCTGGTACTTCAGATGGATGAGCGTCCACAGGTTGCGGTTACCCTTCAGGTAGATGTGGCCACCACGACCGCCGTCGCCGCCGTCAGGCCCGCCCTTGGGGACATACTTGGCGCGATGCAAGTGCGCCGAACCTGCGCCACCCTTACCGCTGCGGCACAAGATCTTCACATAGTCGATAAAATTGCTCTCTGCCATAATCGTCTCATTTTTTCGCAAAGATACACAGAATTTTCCAATCACAGGAAAAAATATTATCTTTGCCCACTTCAAATCAAGAAAACACAAAACTCTATGATATTGGATTCTATTACTTGGACTGCGAGTCCTAATCTGTTCAGTGCCGGCCCGGTTACCGTGCGGTGGTATGGGCTGATGTTCGCCATCGGTTTTCTGGTGGGGTACGAAATTGTGTACCGTATCTTCAAGCATGAAGGCGCCCGCGAGAGTTGGGTGGGCAGTCTGTTCATCTATGTCGTGGTGGCCACCATCTTGGGAGCCAGGTTGGGACACGTCTTTTTCTATGACTGGAGTTACTACTCGCAGCACTTGGGCGACATCCCCAAGATTTGGGAAGGCGGACTGGCAAGCCACGGTGGCACACTGGGCATCCTCATCGCCATCTGGCTATATAGTCGTTGGGTGACACGCAAGCCCATGTTGTGGACTCTTGACCGACTGGTGGTGCCTGTGGGATTTGTCGCAGCACTCATCCGCATCGGCAACCTGATGAACCACGAGATTTACGGCGGCGAGACCACGCTGCCGTGGGGCTTCCGTTTTGTCGAGAACCTGGGCCAATGGATGCATGGCGCCGAGCCTGTCTTCACTGCGCCATGCCATCCCACGCAGATCTATGAGGCAGCCTTCTACTTGCTGACCTTTGTCGTGTGCATGCTGATGTACTGGCGTTGGCGCTGTCAAGAACGCGAGGGCCTCATCTTCGGCGTGTTCATGCTGGGCATTTTTGTGCCGCGTTTCTTCATCGAGTACATCAAGAACGTGCAGGAGCCGTGGGAAATCGCCATGCGCCAGAACTGGGGCATCGATCAAGGACAGCTGTTGAGCATCCCGTTCATCGTGTTGGGCATCTGGCTCATCATCAGGGCGATGCGCCGGCCTCGCGTGCCGCTGGAGTATCCCGACCGCTTCGCCGATGACAAAGAAAAACGATAATCATCAAATTACAATAAAGAATATGAAAACAACTCTCCACCTTCTCTTTCTTGCGGTAGCCTTGCTGATGTTGTGCTGCTGTAGCAAGGACAAATCAACCGATACGATGGACAACGAGTCTAACATACCAGAGCAAGCCGTGACCATTGACTCAACGACCGTTGATGGACTGGTCATTTATTATCCGCAGTTCAGCCGCATTGATCTGGTGTGCGGGCAGATGCCCAGCCAACAAGACACAAGCGTCATCTTCTGCGCCGAGGCGGCCTTCACCCATGAGTTGCTGGATGAATTTGCCCACAGCAACATTGACGGTGACCACGTGAGCGGCGGCCACCGCTACAAGGGCGCCAAGTGCTACGACAACAGTGGCGCTTTCGCTTGGTTCGACGACACGACTTGGGAGTTTGTCAACGGAGAATATCATGACTTGCTCGACAGCGTGGCAGCATCGGGCGGCATGGGCTTCGGCCAGGCCATCATCATCCACGAGGGCGAAAGCATTCGCCCGTTGTGGCGCGATGGTGTGAACCAGTATCGTGCCTTGTGCGAAAAGGACGGGCGCCTGTGCATCGTTGACAGCCATGACGCGGTGAGCTATGAACGATTTGTGGCGTTGCTCGAGGCATTTGCTCCGCGCCATGCCCTCTACATGGACATGGGTGAAGGCTGGAACCATTCCTGGTATCGCGACAATGACGGCAAGGCTCACGAGATTCATCCCATCGCCAAGAAGTCTCGCTACTGCACCAACTGGATCACCTTCTACAAATAAGAAAACTACTGCGAGATTTATCTCAAACAACCCTAACAACTTGATTTTATGGATTGCGGCAGCCCAAAAAAAGTTGTTATAGTTGTCTAAAAAATTAGCGTAATTCGTAGTTTGGTTACTGTTGCTGTTGGCGTTTAGAAGTAGTATTGCGCTCCCAATGTCAAGGTAGCGCGTTTGGTGCCGAAACTGGTATTCTTGCCAACAACTTCTTCCCAGCCGTCAGGATTCTTGTAGTAGCAGTTGAGCAAACGGATTTCTGCACCCACGCCCCAATGCTTGGTAAACTTGTAGTGGGCACCTATCTGCTCGAACAATCCAAAGCCGTTCTTATGCTCGCCATAGTCGTTTCGTGCATATCCCGCACCTAGTGAAATATCAAAATACCAGCGATTCTTGAGTAGATAACTATAATAAAAACTAGCACCGGAATAAAAATCATTGCTGCCGATGGCATTTAGATGAGATTGGATGAAGTTCAGCCCAAAACCAAGTCCGCTATTGAAGGTGTGGGCATAATCTAATGAGAGATCAAGCGACAGCGAGGTCTTGTGACGTATGGCTTTAGGAAAGTCATATATATCTGAATATATCAGACCAGGACCGAAATTCAACTTGATGATGTTGCTGGTTTTGTAACTGGTTTCTTCTAAACCAATAGTTTCCTGAGCTTGTACTGACGTTAATGCACTAAGTAGAAACACAATGCCAATCAATAACTTTTTCATCTTAATATAACTTTAGGGTTTATGTTATCAGAATTATCAGACGCAAAAATACATAATAATGTCATTTTCGCAAAATTTTGACAAAAAATATGCTCAATTTGCGTAATTCGTTGTATGGTTACTGTTGCGGTGGGACAGCGGAGGTGCGGATGTGGACGTCGGCCTGCGGGAACGGAATCTCAATACCGTTCTCGTTGAGCACGCTATAGATGTTCTCCTTGATCAAGGCGATGTCGGCCACTTGCGAGGCCACACGCACCCACACGATCACCAGCAGGTCCACACTGCTCTCACCGAAGTTCTGGAACAGCACCTGAACGCCCTTCTTGGGGTCGTAGCAGTCTAAGCGGCTGATGCGCTCGATGATCATCTCACGCACCTTGTCTATCTTACTGCCATAGGCCACGCCGACGGTGATTTTGGCCATCTCGTAGCCGTGGTTGCGCGTCATGTTCTTGAAATTCTTGGTGAACAACTGGCTGTTCAAGAAAGCGATGACCGAGCCGTCGACCGTCTCGACCAGCGTGCTCTGGTAGTTGATGTTGCTCACTTTTCCACGCACGCCGTCACACTCGATGACGTCACCAATCTTGACACGTCCGTTCATCAGCGACAGGCCATAGAAGAGGTTTTCTAACGTGTCCTTCATGGCGAAACCAATACCGGTCGAGAGACCCGTGAGGATGAAGGTGATGCCCGTGCGATTGACGTGCAGTGTCACCAGCACAATGTAAATGTAGATGCCCCACCCGATGTATTTGATGATGTTCATCGACAGCGTGACCGCCTTAGACGCAGCCTTGACTTGTGCCTTGGCTGTGGGATCATCCTGAATGACCGTCTCGATGTTGATCACATCATCGGCATTGACATCATTTTCCCGCTCATAGGCCGAAATCGCCCGTGACTCGGCACGGTTCTGTTTCCACAACTGATAGCCCTGAATGAACAGATAGATGACATAGTGGAACACAAAGGCAAACGCCACACAAGCGATAATCCTGTCCAATGACAGCACAATGAGGCCCGGCTGGTCCACGAACTTGTAGCGGAAGATGCGCTCACACCACTGTGTGAGGTCAAACACCCTTGCTGCCCAATAGATGGACAATCCCACGCTCAACGTCGCGGCAATGGGAACAATCATCTTATAGACCGCGTCATAGAACCAAGTTCTCCTTACATCGGCGTCGGCAGGGATGTGCTTGCGCTCATAGCTGTGCAGCAGGTCATAGATGACAGTAATGGTCTGGATGAGGGTCAACTGCATAATCCACCAGATGAGCACTTGCACGCTCATCAACGTGTAGCCCATCCAAGCCATGACACACGACACGGCCATGACGATGAACGAGATCCACGAGTAGAACACATCGCTGCGAGGCACATCACTGTTGTGGCGACGGTTGACAATCAGCTGCCAAACGGTGCACGCCAGCAACAGCGGCGGGAATGCCAGATTGACCATTGTGCTGGGCAAGAACACGATGCGGAAGAAGAACACCACAAAGCCCACCAGCAACACGGGGACATAGAGCTTGACACCACTCTTGACGGTGTCACCCTTCATGCGAATGATAATGGACAGCGTGATGGATGCGATGAGCCATGAATACTCGCTCAACAGCCTGGTGGCCATCACCATGAAGTTCTTGTCGGTGATATTCGAGATAATGAATGTGGCAATGCCAAACACCGCAGCCGCCGCACACAAGATGATGCATGAGCGCTTCTTTTGGAACTTCTTGTAGGACTGATTGGACACAAATCGCCTGGGAATCAACTTGATGATGAGCCAAGCGAGTAGCACTGCACCCACGATATACACCGCCAGGAAAATGAACAGGAAACCCACGAGAGGACCGCGCCACTCGCTATCGGTCTTGCGGGCCGGCGTGTACTTCTCGGTGATATCATCCTTGCCGTTCTTCCAATAGTAGTTGAAACGTTTCAGGATTTGAAAATAGTTCTGACCGCCGTTGACAAACACGCTCTGACGGATGCGCTCGTACATTTCCAGGGCATAGTCGTTGAGCGTCTTGGCCTTTTGAGCGACCTGTTGGCGACGCTCGTGGTTTTCCTTCATCGTCGCACGTGCTGTGCGGATGTCATTCTCGATGACCTTGGCCAGATAGATGCACGTGATGCGCATCTCGGGGGTCTTGAGCTGGTCATCACGGATGTTATTGAGGGCTTGCACCAGATTCTCGTATTGGGCAATCTGCTCGTCTTGCTGTTGTTCAAACTGCTTGAACGAACGGGTGTGCGACACGCGCTTGTAGAGGCTGGTAGCCTGTCCGCAAGCATAGGCGAGGTCAAAAATGTTCTGCTCCTTTTGGCTATAGAGCATCAGCTCGATATTGTTGCACAGTTCCAGGTCACGCGCGATGCGGTTCTTGAACTCGGCATTGCGTTTCTCGAAACGCTTGGCTCGCTCGCGTTGCTCGTTGTGGGTCTCGCTCAGTTCCTCGCACAGCACACCCAGCGTCTGCTCAATAGTACCCTCCTTGAGCACAGCCGACGCTTGCATGACCGAGAGCAGTGCCACGGCCATGACAAGAATGATTCTTTTCACGTTCATTTCAGTTTAGGTTGCTAGTGCCACGGCCATGACAAGAATGATTCTTTTCACGTTCATTTCAGTTTAGGTTGCTTTTTCAGCCACATCGCGAACCACACGACAGCGATGACAATCACGGCGATAACGACCCATGGGATGAGGTCCTCGCGCCCCATGGCCGTGGGTGATGCCACGAGAAAGGAGGTGCACACCACCGTCATGAACACGGCGGGTATCAAAGTGATGATATAGGCCTTGTGATTGCGGGCCAGATAGACGGTGATCATCCACAAGGTGAATACCGAGAGCGCCTGATTGGACCAGCCGAAGTATTGCCACAGCACATTGAAGCCGTTGGGATTCTCCATTTGCCAAATGAGCAGCAACAGCGAGGCTACAAACAGGGGCACACTGATTATCAAGCGACGCACCATGCTCTTCTGCTCAAAGTGCAAGGCCTCGGCAATGATGAGACGAGCACTGCGGAAGGCCGTGTCACCGCTAGTGATCGGCGCAGCCACTACACCCAGCACCGCAAGCGTGCCGCCAAAAATGCCCAGCCAGCCGCTGCAAACCAGATTAACCACCTGTGGAGCAGTGAAATACTGGATAAGGGTTTTGCCATCGGCAAGTTGCACCTGAGCCATGAACTCATTGACCACCTCGGGGCTGACCACCTCTTTCCAACCTTCATAATAGAAGAAATAGGAAGAAACGGTCGCCCAGATGAGCGCCACGATACCTTCGGTGATCATTGCGCCATAGAACACAGGCCTTGCCAACTTTTCACTCTTGAGGCAACGCGCCATCAAGGGACTTTGTGTGGCATGGAAACCGCTGATGGCTCCACAGGCGATGGTGATGAACAGGCACGGGAAGATGGGATTTTTTTGCATGAAGGCCACAACCCCCAAGGTATCTTTACCATCAACCATTTGAGACTGGCGCCATGCATCCATGCTGCCCATATCCCACAACTCGGGCAAGTGAGGCATCTTCACGAACAGCCCCACGAGCAATCCCGCCGCCATCACCAGCAGGGCGATGGCAAACAAGGGATAGACGCGACCGATAATCTTGTCGATGGGCAGCAACGTGGCAATCACATAATAGCCAAAGATGGCCACAATCCACCAGATGGTGGCATCATTGCCTCCCCACATGTCCTTGAGGATGAGCGCAGGACTATAGACAAACACAGCACCCACCATCATCAGCAACAGCACAGTAAAGACGAGCATCACGTTGCGCGCACCGCCACCCAGATATTTACCGATGAGCGTGGGAAGATTAGCGCCATCGTGTCGCAATGAGAGCATACCGCTCATGAAGTCGTGCACAGCACCGGCAAAGATGCAGCCCAACACAATCCACAAGTAGGATGCCGGACCGAACCACATGCCCATGATGGCACCGAAGATGGGTCCCGTGCCCGCGATGTTCAAGAACTGAATCATGAACACTTTCCATGTGGGCAAAGCCACAAAATCCACACCGTCGGCAAGGCGAATGGCCGGCGTCTGGCGGTCATCGGGGCGCATCACACGCTCCATCACAGCGCCATATACAAAATAGCCCAATACCAGGGCCACAAGGCTGATGATAAAGGTAATCATTCTCTACTACTTTATTTTTGTGGGGCAAAAGTAGTAATAAGTTTCTAGTTATGAGTCCCCAAATTCTAGTTTTTTTGGACTCTGGGTGGTTTAGTCCCAAGTTGGACCGTCGGTAATATTAACCGCCCTGCGGGCGGGAAATTAAAACAAATTCTATTTTAAAATTGAGGCAACGGGATTGATAATGGGCGGGTGGAAGCTCGCATGATTCCGTCAAAAAGCAATGGGCGGTTTTGGGGGGTGGTTTTTGTAATGTGTTGATATTCATGGCATCTTGTTTTTTGTTGTTATTACAGGGGGTGGTGCGGAAATGATAAAGAATCTTAAAAGCATTTTCTTTGCCACACGCTGCAAAGATAAAACCTCTCCAGCAAACCCCACCATGACAAAAAGGTTTTAAACTACAAATTTGGCTTCGCCGAGCTAAAGTTTCGCGAATTGAACTAATTGGGCATCCGCACCTTTTGGGGTTTGGAATTAGGAATTAGGAGTTAGGGGTTAGCATCCGCATACTTATTATTTCAAATTTCACAAATTGTCGCCTACTTTTTTAAACGCGGATTACGCTGATTACACGAATTAAAAACAATCATCCGCGTCAATCAGCGTAATCCGCGTTTCTTAAAAAAGTGGTGGCAGCTAAACCGCTTTAGCGGACCACAATCTTCTTGCCTTGGTGGATGTAGATGCCAGGGGTGGTCGGGACGTCTTTGCCCATGAGCTGACCCATTAGGTTGTAATAGTTCGGGTCAAGCGGCCGCACCGTCTTGTCGGCTACTACCTCGTCAATGCCCACATGGATGTCATCACGATAGCGCATACCCTTATAGATGATTTGACCGTCCTTGACCACATGGCTCAAACCGCACCACTCCTGGTAGTCGGCATTGGGGTCAGGCTTCTTGGTGAACGGCGTCAGCAGGTCGCCCATGTCATAACTGTCAAAACCGATGCCCTCGACTACATAGGCCAGCGTGTCCCCCTGCTCACCGATATAGGCGCAACGGCTACAGATCACTCCGTCTATCACTATTGGATCTACCATGACAAAATTCTCGTTATTTAGGAACTGTTCACGTTGGTTGTTAATATAGTAGTCTATAACATACATCCCATCGGAAGATTCATTCATGCCATACATTAGGCGGGAGTCGTCGTTGTGGTAATAAGAATAGAAATTGATTAAATTCATGTCATCATTGATGACTTTGTTCAAAGCCTCGTTCTTGAATCCCAAAATGCAAGATTCATCCTCTCTCAATCCAGCAATCAATGACTCATCACCAGAGCCCACGCTATTCTCAGTATAATACTTGGAGTACAATGCCTTGTAGATTTGACTGTATGAGTCTCTTTCGGGGTGGTTACCCTTGAACTCATAAGCATAGTAGTAATTGGTAGTGACACCATTATTGATGATTATCCGCTCGTTAACCCATTTAACGCCTTCTCGAATCACTGGCTGGTACCTGTCATCGACATAACCTTGAGGATAGACTATTTCACCATCTTCTATTATATAGAGCAACATGAAACATTGGGCATGATAGCCAATTGACAAAGGCAGTTGAAACGCCAAAGTAGTATTACGGCCATTGTCTGATATCCAACCGATACCTTCAATCATTTGAAAGTCAACATATGCAATCTCTCCATTATAACACTTTGCCATGTGGTTGCCGACGACTATTGTGTCAGTACTGAGCAGATTGTAATAGTAATCTTCATAGTATTCATTTTGGTAAGGTGGACTTGCAAAGATGCCATCCCAATAAGCCACAGGGTCTTTAAAATCATATAAAACAAATTCCTCCCCGTTGTAATAATCCAAACTTAAAGGCTGGGTAAAATAATTATAAACGGGACAGTCATAATAAAGCTTTCCATTGGGTATGATTCCGTAAACGACCTTGTCCTCCTCACGCAGATAGATGGGAATCGTGTCATTCTCCTCATCAATAGCAGGACCGCTATATTTGTGCATCGCCTTATAGGTTTTGCCGTTGATGACAGTGTCCCCCTTGAGCTCAAGCGTGCGATAAGTCAGATTGTCTCCCAAAGCTGGATTATTGGGATACTCGTTGTCATATTTGTAATTACGGATACCATACACCCACTTGACGCCCTCTCGAACGAAGGGTACGTACTCGTATTCCTGCGCCACTGTTTGGGTCATGCCCAGCAGGGCCAACAATGTGATAAGAAATGTCTTTTTCATAAGCATTTAGTTGATGAGGTTAATAATCTGTTGGCAAAGATATTAAATAATTTTTGAATCGTCCACTACCCCCCCCCATTTTAATATTTATTAACATTTCAAAAACCAACCCTGCGCATGAGCAAAAGTTTTAATTTAAACACAGATTACGCTGATTACACGAATCAAAAAAATCCGCGTCAATCAGCGTAATTCGCGTTTCTTAAAAAAAGTGGCAACAGCTAAAGCACACATCGGCCGCTTTAACGGACCACTATCTTTTGCCGTGGTGGATGTAGATGCCGGGGCGCTATTCTTTGAGGCGGCTGTCGATGATGATGGTGACGGGGCCGTCGTTGATGAGGGCCACTTGCATCTCGGCACCGAAGACGCCACGTTGGGTGGGTTTGCCCAGCAGGCTTTCCACCTCGTCGCAGTAGGCTTCATAGAGCGGCACTGCCAGGTCATGTCCTGCAGCATGGATGTAGCTGGGGCGGTTGCCCTTCTTGGTCGAGGCGTTGAGGGTGAACTGACTCACTGCCAGCACCTCACCTCCCGCATCGATGATGTTGCGGTTCATCACACCCTGCTCGTCATCAAAGATGCGCAGGTTCACTGTCTTCTGCGCCAGCCAGCGCATGTCATCCATGGTGTCTCCCTCACGAACGCCCACCAGCACCATCATGCCGTGGCCGATGGTGCTGTGCAGCTGTCCGTTGATGGTGACCGAAGCCTCGGTCACACGTTGTATCACGATTCGCATTATTAGTCCTTAGTCCTTAGTTTCTAGTCCTTAGTCCTTAGTCCTTAGTCCTTAGTTTTTAGTCCTTGGTATTACTTCATCCACTTGAAGAGGTCGGCGAAGCTGGCTTTCTTGCCGTAGTGGAGGATGCCGCGACGGTAGATGCGTGCTGCCAACCAAGTGATGGCAAGAGCGGTCCCGAACAGCAGCACGAGGCTCAAAATCAGTTGCCAAGTGGGTACGCCGAACGGCAGCCTGATCATCATGACCACAGGTGAGGTAAAGGGAATGATGGAACACCAGATCGCCATGGGGCCCGAAGGATTCTCCATACAAGCCATGCCGGCATAAAAGGCGATGAGCATGATGAGGATGACGGGGGTGGTGAACTGGGATGAGTCACTGGGCTGGTCCACTGCCGAACCCAGTCCTGCGAACAGCGAACTGTAAAGCAGATAACCACCGATGAAGTAGAGGACGAAGTTCAAGATGATGGGCACATAGTTGATTGACATCGCCTGGCGCATGATGCTTTCCATCATGCCTGCGTCGGCACCACTGGCAGCGGCCATCGCATCGGGTGACATGGATCCTGCGCCAGCACCTGTCAATCCCAGGGCACCGCCAGCCACTGTGCCGACGATGGCAAGCATCACAATCCAGATGGCCATCTGTGTCAGGCCCACAAGTCCCACACCGATGATTTTACCCAGCATGAGTTGGAAGGGACGGCAACTGCTCACGACCACCTCGACGATGCGATTGGTCTTCTCCTCGATGACACTGTTCATGATCATCGCGCCATAGAGCAGCACAAACATATAGGTGATGAACGACAGCATGAAACCAAGGCCCATCGCAGCATTGGTCGAGGACTCCTGCTCGCCACCTGCCTCATCCCACTTGACGCTGCGCACGTCAACATCGACATGAGCGTCATCAACCATCTGTTGCAGATTGGGAATGCCCATCTCGGCAAGGTGCGCCTTTTGAATGGTGTCGGTCAACACATTGCGCACACTGCTCACCAGGGCGGGGGTGATGGTACCCTCGCTATAGATGTTAATCACGCCCGTGCTGTCCACATCGCGCGGGATAATGATTACAGCACTGAGGCTGCCGTTAGCTTTATTGTAAAATTCACGGGCATTGGTCACCGTGTCGCCCTTGATGGCCACGAAACTATACATCTCGTCACTGTGCAAAGCAGCGGCATAACGGCCCGTTTCGTCAATGACGGCAATCTGTTGCATATCGCTGCCCTTGTCATTGATATAGGCCAGTCCCACAGGGACAGCGGCAATGATGACAAAGAGAAACGGAATGAGCAACGTCATGATGATGAATGACTTGCGCCCGACAATCGACATGTATTCACGGGCGATGATGAGGCGAAGCTTATTCATTGTTGACAGCGGTTTTAGTGGATTTAACGGTTTCTACAAAAATCTCGTGCATGCTGGGCAGCACCTCGGTGACACCCGTGAGCAGATAGTGCTCGTTGAGCCAGGCGATGGCATCGCGCATCTGTACACTGGAGGCGAGTTTGATGAGCGTGTCCTGTTTTTTGCCAGGTTCGGGAGGCAGGATGGTGAACAGCGCGGGATTCTGCTCGATGGTATCGGGCGTCTGCACCGCGATGATGTTCTTCTTGTGTTGCTGTTTCACCTCGTCGACACGGCCGTTGAGCACCACATGAGCCTGGTTGAGCAGAGTGATTTGCTGACACACCTCCTCGACCGACGACATGTTGTGCGTCGAGAACAGGATGGTGCTGCCCTGGTCGCGCAAGGCGAGAATCTCGACCTTGAGCTGGTCGGCATTCACGGGGTCAAAGCCCGAGAACGGCTCATCAAAGATGAGCAGCGGCGGGCGATGGATGACGGTGCCGATGAACTGCACCTTCTGTTGCATACCCTTGGACAGTGCTTCCACCTTCTTGTTCTCCCACTGCTTGAGATCAAAGCGGTCGAGCCACCAGTGCATCGATGCGACGGCATCGGCCTTGGTCATGCCCTTGAGTCGTCCCAGATAGACGATGTGGTCGCCCACTTTCATTTTCTTGTACAGTCCGCGTTCCTCAGGCAGATAACCGATATGGGCGATGTCATCATCGGTCATTTTCTTGCCGTTAAGGGTCACTGTGCCTTCGTCGGCGGCGAGGATGCGGTTGATGATGCGGATGAGCGTGCTCTTGCCGGCGCCATTGGGTCCCAGCAGGCCGTAGATGCACCCCTCGGGCACTTCCATCGACACGCCTGCCAGAGCCGTGTGGCCCTCGTAACGTTTCACCACGTTGTTGATTTCCAGAAAAGCCATTTTTGGTCAAATTTATAATTGTTCACTGCCCGTTAGACGCAGGCAGTGAAGAAAAACTACAAAAAAGTCGAGAAAAAACGCCTTGTGGCGAAAAAGGCTTCGGCTACTAAGCCTCCAGACCGCGGTCGATGCCCCGTTTCAAGGCCTCGACGTAGTTGTTGACGCGCTGCATCTCCCTGGGGATGTCGATGCGCTGCGGGCAATGCTCGACACACTTTCCGCACCCGATGCAATGGTCGGCCTGACGAAGCCTGGGCACACTGCGGTCATAGCCGATGAGGAAGGCCTTGCGGGCACGGGCATAGTCAGGATCCTTGCGGTCGCGGGTGAGGTTACCCTCGGCGATACACTTGTTGTAGTGGGTGAGCACACCTGGGATATCGATACCATAGGGGCACGGCATGCAGTACTTGCAGTCGTTGCAAGGGATGGTGTTGTAGCCCACAATCTCGTCGGCGATGCCATAGAGGAAGTTTTTTTCCTCGTCGGTGAGCTCCTCGAGCGGGCTGTATGTGCACAGGTTTTCCTTGAGGTGTTCCATATAGGTCATGCCGCTCAACACGGTGAGCACGCGCGGGAACGAACCTGCAAAGCGGAACGCCCACGAGGCCAGTGAACGCTCGGGGTCACGGGCCAGTATCTTGCGGGCAAGAGGAGTGGGCAACGAGGCCAGTCGGCCGCCCAACAGCGGCTCCATGATGACAGCAGGAATAGCGCGCTTGTCAAGCTCGGCATACAGGTACTCGGCATTGGTGTTCTCCTCGCTGAAGTCCTTGGCATGCCTCCAATCCAGGTAATTCAACTCGATTTGGACAAAGTCCCAGTGGTACTTGTCGTGGTTGGCCAGCAGATAGTCGAACACGGCAATTTCGCCATGATAGGAGAAACCCAGGTTGCGGATGACACCTTTCTCGCGCTGCTCCAACAGGTAGTCGAGAATGCCGTTGTAGATGTATCGCTGCCTGAAAAGTTCCATCGCTTCCTCGCCAGTTCCACCACCGATGGCATGCAGCAGCAAATAGTCGATGTAGTCCACTTGCAGCTCCTTGAGGGAGTTCTGGAACATCTCGATGCTGGCTTCACGCGGCCATGTCCCGGGATCAAAATTAGAGAGCTTGGTTGCGATGAAGTATTCATCGCGTTTGTGGCGACTCAAGGCGATGCCCGTTGCCCGCTCGCTCAAACCGCGACTGTAGGCGGGTGACGTGTCAAAATAGTTCACGCCATGCTCAATGGCGTAGTCAATCTGCTTGTTGACCATTTCCTGGTCAATCTCGGCATCATTGTCACGGCCAAAGGGTTCACCGTTGGTGGCGGGCAGACGCATCATGCCGTAGCCCAAGATGGAAACTTTCTCGTGGGTCTTGGGATTCTCGCGATAGGTCATCTTGCCCACAGGCGGTTCCTGCACGGGCACTTTCTTTTCATCGCCCGTGGCGCAGCTCACGATGACTGGAGCAGCGGCAGTGGCAGTGCCCAGACCCAAGGCCTTGAGGAAGGTGCGACGCGACAAGGTCTTGCCGCCTTTATTGTCATTATGCTTGTTATCGTTCATTTTCTTGAAGGTTGAAAGGTTAAATCTCTTTTTGCATCTCGTGGCCCTCGACAAAGATGGCGCTGAAAGGCCTAGCCGGGCACACATGCTCGCACATGCCGCAACCGATGCACATCGCACTGTTCACGACAGGCACCATGGGCGAAGTGTCGTCCTTGGGGTCACTGGGCACCATCATGATGGCACCTGCAGGGCAATGGCGGGCACAGTTGCCGCAGTTCACACCGTCGGTCAGCACCACGCAGTTGTCCTTGACCCAAACGGCATGACCAATCACCAGAGAAGACTTCTGTGCCACGGTGATGGGCTTGATGGCTCCCGTGGGGCAGACGCTGGAGCATTCAACGCACTCGGGACGGCAGGCACCGCGCTCAAAGCTCAATTCGGGCTGCATCAGACGCATGGGGTCACTTGAGGGGCGCAACACACCGTTGGGGCACTTGGCCACACACAACTGGCAAGCAGTGCAGTGCTGAGCGAAGTGCTTGGCACTCACCGAACCGGGAGGCGTGACGGGTGTCGAGCGCTTGGCGGGTTTCTTGTCCGCAATGATGGCGAGACCACCGTCCACTTTCTTGGCAGCCTGTGCCAGTGCGACGTCAGCGCCCACGATAGCTGTTCCCACCAGGAAGGCACGTCGGGTGGCGTCGGTCTTATCTGTTTCATCAACCTCAACGGGCTTGGGCGAAGCCTTGGGGTGACCGTAACGCAAGGCACCGAAGTTGCATTTCTCGATGCAGTTGCCACAGGTCACACAACGCGTGTAGTCCACCTTGTGAGTCTCAAAGTCGATGCACGAGGCCTTGCAGTTCTTGGTGCACAAGCTGCACGATTTGCACTTGTCGGCATCGAAATACACCTTGAGCCATGAGAAACGCGCCAGTTGAGCCAGAATCGTTCCCACGGGGCAGATGGTGTTGCAGTAGGTGCGTCCACCGCGCCAAGCCAAGGAACGTGGGCAGGCTCTTGATCCACACGTCAACGCTATAGAAGGTGTAGCTGTCTATGCGTTCGGCAATTGAGGCCAGCAGGTTATTGCCCCATTGATAGACGGGCAACAGCAGGTTGGTCACCATGCGGCCATAGCTGCTGTAGGGAGCCAGCAGTGCCACCAGCGAGTGAACACCGGCGATAAAAGCGGCAACAAACAGCACCAGCACACCATAGCGCAGCCAGCGTTTCTCGGGACTGCTGGTGAAGCGGTTTTTCTTGCGCTTGCCGTGAATCCATGACACGATGTCCTGGAAGATGCCCAGCGGACAGATGACCGAGCAGTAGATGCGGCCAAAGATGAGCGTCAACAGCACCAGCGCCACGATGACCACCACATTGAGAGCCAACAGCGCAGGCAAGAACTGGATGTGTGCCGTCCATCCCAAAAAATGATGCAACGCGCCGCTCACGTCAAGAAACAGCAGCGTGACCATGACCATCATAATCGCCGCCAGAGTTATACGGATTTTCCTTAACATGATAAAATGAATATGTTTT
>CACZVR010000080.1 GCA_902784675.1 uncultured Bacteroidales bacterium
ATCATCGCCCTCAAGTGTGAGACCGACTTCGTTGCCAAGAACGAGAAGTTTGTCAACCTCGCCAAGGCTATCCTGGACCTCGCAATGGTTCAGAAGCCCGCTAACCTCGACGAGCTCAATGCCCTCGATATGGACGGCAAGCCCGTGAGCGAGCAGATCACCGCCCTGAGCGGTATCACCGGTGAGAAGATGGAATTGGGCACCTATGAGTGTCTGAACGCTCCCTCGACCGTTGTTTACAACCACTTCAACGGTATGCTTTCGGCTGCTGTTGCCTTCAACCAAGAGAACGTGGCTGAGGACGTAGCTAAGGCTATCGCTATGCAGGTTGCCTCGATGAACCCTATCAAGGCCACTCGCGACCAGATCTCTCAGGAGGTTATCGACGAGGAGCTGCGCATGGCTATCGACAAGACCAAGGCCGAGCAGGTGAGCAAGGCTGTTGAGAACGCCCTAAAGAAGGCTGGTTTCAACCCCTACTACTGCGCTACCGAGGAGCACCGCGATGAGGCTATCCGCAAGGGTTACATGACCGAGGAGCAGGTTGCCGAGGCATTGAAGCTCATGGACGAGACCGCCAAGCAGAAGGAGGCCAACATGCCCGAGCAGATGATCCAGAACATCGCTCAGGGTCGTCTCAACAAGTTCTATCAGGAGAACGTCCTGATGGAGCAGGTTTACGAGGCTGGCGAGAACAAGGAGACTGTTGCACAGTTCCTCGCTGCCGCCGACAAGGACCTCAAGGCCATCGACCTGAAGCGCGTCAACCTCAACGTTGACTAATTCATCATCGCAAGTCTCGCAGGCGGTATCTTTCCCCTGCGAGGCTTGTCTTGATTACTATCATTTAATTTCCGTGTGATGGGAGATTAAAGGATGAGTTTTAATAACCAATCACTTTAATTTTGAGTAACACAAACAAACAATGAAGACTTTTCAATTGAACGCAGAGGCTCGTACCGACCTCGGCAAGAAGGCCGCTAAGGCCCTCCGCAAGGAGAACAAGATTCCCGTTGTCCTGAATGGTGGCAAGCTCGTTGACCTCGACAAGGACGGCAAGTACAATGGCAAGCTGTTAGCAGGTGAGAAGGTGGTTCCCGTTGGCCGTGATGGCAAGGGCATCATCACTACCGACCTGGTTGTGAACTTCGCCGACGTGCGCAAGCTCATCTACAGCACCGACGTGTATGTGATTGAGTTGACCTATGACGGACAGACCCGCAAAGCTGTCCTCAAGGACCTCCAGTTCCACCCCGTTAGCGACGCTGTCCTCCACATGGACCTCCTCGAGGTTTCTGAGGACAAGCCCGTTGTCGTTGAGATTCCCGTGCACCTCGAGGGTCACGCTGTCGGTGTTAAGGCCGGTGGTAAGCTCTACCTGAGCATGAAGAAGGTGAAGGTGAAAGGCCTCTACAAGGACATTCCCGAGACCATCATCCTCAACGTGGACAATCTGGAGATTGGCAAGACCATCAAGGTTCGCGACTGCCAATTCGACAACTACGAGCTGGTTAACGCCAAGGATCTCGTTATCGCTGGTGTTCGCACTACCCGTGCTGCCGCTAACGCTGCAACCGAGGAAGAGGGCGAAGGCGAGGCTGCTGGTGAAGACGCTCCCGCTGCCGAGTAATCATGGTCGCAGCGTTCATCGCTGCAACACACCTCTACAAACCTATGAAGTATCTTATTGTCGGCTTGGGCAACATTGGTGCAGAGTACCAGGGAACCCGCCACAACATAGGATTCACAATATTGGATGCTCTCGCCGAGGCATCCAATATTGTTTTCTCGACGCAACGCTACGGCGCTGTCGCCGAGATGCGTCTTAAAAACCAGCAACTCGTGCTGCTGAAACCCTCGACCTACATGAACTTGAGCGGCGAGGCGGTGCGCTATTGGATGATCAAGGAGAAAATCGACCTGGATCACCTGCTGGTCATCGTTGATGACATCGCCCTGCCATTCGGACAGGTGCGCATCCGTCCCAAGGGCGCCGATGGCGGACACAACGGACTCAAGAGCATCAACGAGATGCTGGGCAGCCAGCAGTGGGCCAGGCTGCGTTTCGGCATCGGCAACGACTTCCCGCCCGGGGCACAGGTGGACTATGTTTTAGGCTACCCCACTCCCGAGGAACTCGCCGTTCTGCCCGAGCGTGCCAAGGTCGCTGTTGACGCCATCAAGGCCTTCTGCCTGGCAGGCGTCACCTTTGCCATGAACAATTACAACAACAAGTAAGGCATTGACAATGAAGGATGTGAGAATCGATAAGTGGCTGTGGGCCACACGCGTGTTCAAGACGCGCACCATCGCCACCACGGCGTGCAAACTGGGACGCGTCACCATTGGCGGCATGCCAGTCAAGCCGTCCCATGCCATCAAGGTGGGTGACCGCATCGACGTGCGCAAGCCGCCCGTGACCTACTCCTTTGAAGTCATCGCGCTGCTCAACAACCGCGTGGGTGCCAAACTGGTTCCCAACTACCTGAAAAACGTCACCAGCGAGGACCAGCTGCGTCTGCTGGAAATGGTGAAAATCGACGGCTTCGTCAACCGCCAACGCGGCTTGGGTCGTCCCACCAAGAAGGAAGGACGCGAGCTGCAGGAGTTCACCGACGACGCTTTCTTCGGCTTCGACGAGCCCGTCACGCCCATGCCCGAGTTTGATGACTCATTCGACTGGAGCGACGACGAGAACCCCCTGTGGACCGAGGAAGATGAAATCCGCCTGAACGAGGAAATCGCTAAGCGCAACAGCGCTGACGGCAAACAGGAATAAATCGCGGTTTAATAACGCTTTGATGGCGGCTTGCGGCGGCAATAGTCGATGAAACGGCAATAGTCACACGCTTTGGCGCCATCAATCGTTTGACCGAACGGCTGAGTGAAAATGTCGTTCACAATCGAGCCCATGCGGTCAATAAATGCCTTGGCCACATTATTGTCCATAGAGAACTCATACGGGCGGGCCGCATTCCCTTTTCCATATTTGACACCGCTCTCTTTCATCGAGGAAATCTTGTAGATCATGGGCTTCACCTTCTTAACCTCGGGGTGCTCGAGCAGATAAGCGTAACAATAGAGGAACAACTGCAGGATGGCTGAACGCCATCCTTTTTCACTGCCCTTTTCTTTCAAGGGGTCAAACAAGTCATCCAATGAATTGAAAGCGGTCTTGTCCTTACCCGTCTTGTAGTCCACGATGCGCACCATGCCGTTGGCAAGGCGGTCGATGCGGTCGGCCTTGTAGGTGAAGTCAAACTCTGCATTACCCAATTTCATGTGTTCCAAATTGTGCGGCACCTCGCACTCAAGCACCGTGAAAGGCCCTTCTTTGGCAATCAGGTCCAAGTCAAAATCCAACACAAATTCGACATAGCTCTTGATGGTGTCAAGCAACATCAGTGCCTCGCCATGCAAGGACTGCTTGTCGCTATCCAGCTGGTCTTGTGGTACATGCAAGAACGTCTTCTTGATATTGCGCACCACTACTGCCTCCAGGTGGTCTTTCTTGAACGACAGGATAGCCTCGCTGGTGAACGTGCCGCCTTGAGCACGCGATGCCTCACTGTAGTAAAAGTCTTGCAGGCTATCATGGATGATTGTGCCAAAGGTGCTGTAGTCCATGAAGTCGCTCACATCGTTGTCGGTATCCAACCCCTTGATGTAATGGAAATAGAACAGCAACGGACAACTGATGTACTCCTTGATGGCACTGGCCGACAGATACCATTTGTCGGTGTAATCCCGATGGGACAAATACTGCTCCAGCAAACTTGCATAACCCGGATTGGGCACCTCGATGTCTATGGGTGACGCCAGACTCACGTCCAGATTCATCTCCACATGCTCCATTTCCTTGCCGTAGATCTTCTCGAGCTGCGAAATGAAGCGCGAGGGCTCACTGGAACCCATGGCCTGGTCGCTGCCGTCGCTGATGAACGACACCTGGCTGGCACGGTTGAGCAAGCGATAGAAGTTAAAGGCAACTATTGCCTCTTGCTGCTCGATGGTGGACATGCCGTTGGCACGGCGGATGTAGTTGGGGATGAACGAGTTGATGCCATGACGGCGCGGGAATACCCGCTCATTCATCGACAGGATGACCACGTTTTCAAAGTCCAGACTCCGCGTCTCGAGCAAACCCATGATCTGCAGTCCCTGCAAGGGCTCTCCTGTGAAAGGTACGATCAACGAGGCGGTCAAGCGGTCTATCAGATAGAATACGGTGCCGTTCTGCAGCCTTTGACGGCATTCGGCCAACGCGCGTTTCAACTGGTTCAGCACGTCAATATACATCACCAGGAAGGCGTGCTGCAACGACACGACAGGACCGTCTTTCTCATCGTTACTGTCCTCGCCGGACGCGACAGGAGCATTCATCCGCTGCATCAACACATTGCAGAAGGCAGCCAAATTGTCCAGATAATCGCGCTGTTGCTCACGCTCATCGCCCGCACTGTCCATCGCCGGCGTGAACAAGTCCTTGAACGGCAGTTCGCTAAACTCGCGAGCCGGGACTCTAAAGCGGTTGGTGCGCGCCAGGTCCAACACCATGGCCATGGCCTCACGAGTGAAATAGGTCTTGATGAGCGGATGTGAGAGGATGTCGCTCACGTCCTCGCGGTAGTAAGTCCACCCTTCCTTCTCCTTGCTCGCCTGATGATGCATACGCGAGACAATGTGCATGAGCGAGACGATCTCGGCATTGCGCAGGGGGTAACCCAGCGTCACATTCAACCTGTCCACGCCGGCCACCGAGTGGAGCAAGGGCACCAGCAAGCCCTCATCGGGCATCACGATGGCCGTGTCGATGCCCACTGCGCTGGGGTTGCCGTCATGCATGGCAGCGACCTCGTCAAAGGCCACCTTGGCTTGTCCCACTGTCGAGGGAACCGTAATAACGCGCATTTTGGGACCCTCACCCTCAAGGGGCTCAATCGGCTTGGCACCAAAACGCTTGCAATAGCCGTCAATCATCAGTGCACCAGGGTCATGAGGCGCAACGGCAAGCATGCTGGGGATGCCGGCATTGTCCCACCAGAAGTCGGCATTTCCCTCGGCCTTGAAACGCTCAAACAGACGCACCTCGGCAGCCGACAGCACACCGAATCCGACAAACGCCATCCTGGTGTAATGCAACTTCCCGAGAGGAGCATCAACGGCCTTGCGCAGTTGCATGCCCGATGATGTCACACCCTTCTTTTCCAGCGCTTTATGATAGTCCTCATAGATAGCGCCTAACGCATTCCACAGGCTCAAAAACTCCTGCTTCACCGCATTGGGATCGGCCTTTTCTTTGCCCGTTTTTTCTTCCTTGCGACCCAGCAAGCGCCACAAACTGGCATCGGCATCGGTGTCAAAGAAGGCCGAGAACAGATTGTCGCCAAATATGCGTCTCACCTTCTCTTTCACTTCGGGACTCAAGTAGTTGCTGCTCAAGTCATGCAGGTCCTCCAGGTTGCGGTAAATCTCGGCGGCATTGGCCAGTGAACGGTCAATATCGTTGAAGTCGCTCACAATGAGGTGCGCCCAGTAGATGAAACGGTCAAATTCCTGCGCATTGTCACCCATGGCGTCGCAATAGGCGTCATACAGCGCAAAGAGCATCTCAATATCTGAAGCGGTCACTGTGCAGGTCAAGCGGGCCACAAGCTCACTGATCGAGGTGACACAGGGCATCAGATGCGGCTGCTGAGCGATGCCTTTAATGCGGTCGGCAGCAACGAGTTCTTGCTGCAGATATTGGATGAAAAACTGACCGCTGCGTCGGTTGGGAAACACGAAGCAAAAGTCCTCAAGATGCTGGGACTGCTCTACATAATGCTTGGCCACTTGCTGTAAGAAGGGTGTCATGGGCTATCGTTTTCGTTTAGTGTTTATTAGGTGTTTGTTCAGATGGTTAAAGCCTGATTAACATGGCGATGCGTATGGACAAGTCAAAGAGCACAATCTTGGCGTTGCCATTGCCGGCGATGTCCACTCCGGCACGCTGCAGTTCGGCGACAATGCCCTCGACGTTGCGCTCGTTGATAAAGGGCGAGAATCGTGTCGAAAAGGCCTCTTCCTCGGGCGTGAGATAGTTGAGCGCAGGGTTGTGCAAATTGTAGATGAAGTTCTCGCGCACCTGCCGCACGGCATAGTCCAGGAAGCGGCGCGCCTTCTCGCGTTTCATCTCGGCAATCGCCTCACTCCACTCCTTGAGCTTTGCCAGGTCGCGTTGGTAGGACAGGCGCATCAGCTCAATAAAGCGCTCGCGGAACTCATGGAATTCACTCCCCGTCTGCACCAAGTGATCGGCCATGATGACGTTGCCGTCGGCGGGAGCAGCCAATGCCAATGCATTCTGCATGTCCATGCCGTAGCGGTCAGCAAGATATTGCGCCACCACAGGGGTGGACGGCTTGCGCAGCTCGATGCGTTGGCAACGAGACAGGATGGTCCCCAAGATGCCTTTCTCGTTATCGCTCACGAGGATGAACTTGCAGTCGTCATAGGGCTCCTCGATGAGTTTCAGCAGCTTGTTCGCCGCCTCGTCTTTGAGCTTCTCGGGCAGCCACATGATCAGCACCTTATACTTGGCCGTGTAGGCGCTCAACGTCATCTTGCGCATAATACTATCAGCCTCACGCACAAAGATTTGCGGCTGGGCATTATCATTCTTCAGCAATGTAAGCCAAGCCTGGTAATCCTCCACAGGATAATTAGTGATAAACTCTCGCCACTCGTCAATGTAATCATTTGCTTCACAGGGGCTTGTACTGTCACCCTTGCGGTTGGTGAACGGATAACTGAAGTGCGTGTCCACCTGGTTAAAAGACTGGTGCTGACGGCACAATGGGCACACACCGCACGAGTCGCCATCGGTGTGGTTCTTGCAATGCAGATACTGCGCCGCAGCCATCGCCAGTCCCAATTTGGGAACGCCGGGCTCACCATACAGCAGCAACGCATGCGGCAGCCGGTCGTTGTCAATCATCCGCCTGATCTGCTCTATCGCCTGCTCATTACCAATTACTTCGCTGAATTTCATTTATCCTTCGTTATTTGATTTTTCCAAAGCACCATTGCTAAAGCCTAATACCTAAAGCCTATAGCCTTAATTTGGAGTGTAAAGATACTACATTTTCTTGGTACTGCCAGATGCTTCACAAAAAATCTCAGAAAAAGTTTTGACGAACAATCTACAATCGCCCCATTTTATTGTAATTTTGCAAAGCAATGGCGGATAGGATGACACGGGAGCAGCGGCATCGTTGCATGAGCCGCATCAGGGGGCGCGACACCAAACCCGAAATGGTGGTGCGGCGCTGGCTGTGGCATCAGGGGTTCCGTTACAGGCTGTGCGTCAAGGCGTTGCCCGGGCGGCCTGACATCGTGATGCGCAAATGGCGGACGGCCATCTTTGTCAACGGTTGCTTTTGGCACGGTCATGAGTGCGAGAACAACCGCCAGCGCCCGTCGACCAACACGCAGTTCTGGCAAGAGAAGTTTGAGCGCAACAGGGCTCGCGACGCGCGCAACCAGGCCCTGTTGCAGGCCGCGGGATGGCATGTGATTGTGGTGTGGGAATGCCAGCTGTCGCCCAAACGGCGTGCCGAAACGCTGCGCGACCTTGACCTGGCATTGAGCCGCATCGTGCTGCAACAAAACGCCTCATCAGGCAAACGCTATGCCCTTCCCGAGGCGGAGGCGGCCATCGCAGCCGAGGCCGAAACGGCCTATAAGACGGAATCAAAAAAGAAAAAGCCACGAAATGAATAAAAATGACAAAATGAAAGCTAAAGCGGCACAAAATGCCGCTTTTTTCATTTTTGTCACATGAAAACTATGGTTTTCAAACTGTCTAATTTTTAGCCATTTTCACCCCTGTCGAGAGTGTTAAAAAAAGGTGGTTAAAATATTTTGTCAGTTAAGAAATAATACCTAATTTTGGGCGCTTTTTAAAGCGTAAACCAATTGCATATCATTAACGAACTTTTATTAATAATTTAAAAACGTTTTTTGTCTTAACAAATGGAGATCAAAACGGCAATGGCCGGAACGCTTGAATCCGGCGACATTTTCATCCAGATTGCGCCCAACGACAACGCTGGACTGCACATTGATCTTGACAGCACGGTGGCCTATCAGTTCGGCGACCAAATCAAGAAAGTTATCACCGAGACCCTGCAGGGCCTGGGCATCGACCAAGCCGAGGTGAAAGCCACGGATAAGGGAGCCCTGGACTGCACCATCCGCGCCCGCGTGACGGCAGCTGCCGTTCGCGCCACGGGCAAAGACGTGTGGGCCGACTAATTAACACCTAAAACCATCTAAAAAACGAGAAAATTGTTATGCAACGACTCAGAAGAACAATGATGTTTGTTCCCGGTAACAATCCGGGTATGATGGCCGACGCTCACATCTACGGTCCCGATTCAATTATGCTCGACCTCGAGGACTCTGTTTCGATGGCCGAGAAGGACGCTGCGCGTCTGCTGGTTCACAACGCACTCAAGACCATCGACTACGGCACGACCGAGATGGTTGTACGTATCAACCCTCTGAACACTCCTTACGGCAAGAAGGATGTTGAGGCCGTGGTAAAGGCTGGCGTTCACGTCATCCGCATGCCCAAGACCGAGACCGCCGAGGAGGTAAAGGAACTTGAAGAAGAAATCATCAAGGTGGAGACCGAGCTGGGCTGCGTAGGCCGCACCCAGATCATGGCTGCCATCGAGAGCACGCTGGGCGCGCTCAA
>CACZVR010000081.1 GCA_902784675.1 uncultured Bacteroidales bacterium
ACCGAGGTGGCCGCTTCTCTGGGAATACATGTTTTGCAGCCAGATAATGGCGAAGACTGGCACGGGATGCTTGAAGATCTAATTTGTCGGTACGATAGCACATTCACTTGATTTGCGTATCAGGCGGTGTGAAAACCGACTGACTTGGCAACCGTCTTGTTCGCCAACTGCTCGCTCTTGCAGTAGTCCACCAACTGCTCCAGACGAGGCTTGGCACCCGCACCATAGAGGATGCTGCTGATGGCATACTTACGGGCGACGTTCTCGATTTGCCCTCCGCTGAAGTCGAAGATTTTGGCCAGATGCTCGGCCTCGGCCTCGGTAAGGTCTTTTATCATCTCTTGCCAAATCTTGGCACGGACTGTGGCATCGGGCGTCTCGAACTTTATCTTGTAGAGGAAGCGGCGCTCGAATGCACTGTCAAGATTACCCTCGAGGTTGGTCGTGGCGATGAGGATGCCGTCAAGGTTCTCCATCTCCTGCAGCAGGATGTTCTGGAGGGTGTTCTCCATCTTGTCCACTGCATACTCGGCACCGCTCTTGCGCTTGCCGATGATGGCATCGGCCTCGTTGAAGAACAGGATGGGAGCCACCTCGCAGCTGTTCACCGCGCCACGGTAGCGTTCAAACAACGCCTTGAGGTTCTTTTCGCTTTCGCCCACCCACTTGCACTTGATTTGCGGCACATCGACCGTCATAATGGGGCGACCCGTGCGGCGCGCCAACTGATAGACGGTCTCGGTCTTGCCCGTGCCGGGGCCGCCGTAGAACAGGCACGCAAAGCCCTGACGGAATCCCTGCTGCTGCATCCGCTCGTGAATCTCGCCGTATTTCTCCTGCGAGAGGAACGATGACAGTTCCACCACCTGCTTCCCGACTTCGGCGGGATAGAACATCTCCTTGGGGGTGAGGTCGGCAGGACTGCACAAATCGGAGATTCTGACATCGCTGGTCTTGAGATTGAGCTCGCATAACAGGTTACTCTTGGCCGAACTGGTGAGGCAGTAGGTTGTGGGGTCGGCGATGCCGTCTTCACAAACGTGTTCGATGAGTTTCTTCACCATCAATGGATGGTCACCACTGCGCAGCGCACTGCGCGCCTCGCTGAAATGGCTCTGGCGGGTGAAGAGTTGGCTCAGTTCGCCGTAGCGGATGCGGTTATCGTCCTTATTGACACAGAGGTGGATGAAGAAGAAAAGAATCATCCAGTTGACTCCTCTGAGGTTGAGTGCACGAAGGCGCTTGACAAACTCCAACTTGGGATTGGCGGCGACAAGCTCCTCAAGTTCCTGCCGCGCGTCATCGACGGTGGCGGCATCATCAATCAGGTCGTTGAAGATGCGGTTCACCGCATCGAAGAAATCAAACACATTGAGCCCCTTGATATTGGGCAACTCGGGAACCTCGTCATTTTTCAAGGCCTTGAGCACATCACTGGGGACACTGACAGTATCCCCGTCCACCACATCGCGGTAGCGGAGCAGGCGGCGTCGCACCAGCGCATCAAGGTCCTTTCCGTAACTCAGCACCCGCACATTGCCCATATCGAGATGACCAGCAAGGTCGCTATAATTGACGCGGTAGGGACCGCAGTCCAGGCAGATGGAAAACAGCACAGCCTGCACAGGCGTCACGCCAAGTCGTGACGACAATAGGGTCAGTTCAGGCTCAGCGCTCTCCAGGAATTCATCATCCAACTCGCTGTCCTTGGACAATTCCACCACGCGCTCAATGGTTTGCAACAGTGTCAACTCATTGGCGTCTTTCTCTTTCATCTCGGAAATCAGATTTCCATCAAAATCAATTTTTACACTAGGAGCAATATGTACTCGTCTTCTTCCCATATTACTAGAATTAATTGTTTGTTATATGTTTCGATGGGCAAACTTACCCACTTACTTTATGGTAACATTGAAAGGAAGAATTCAACGAAAATCTGTTAATGTTTGTTAATATTTACCTTCGGGTGGGATTTTTTTCATGCCCAGAAAGCCGAATGCAATGCCAAACAAGTTTGAGCATTGCCGAACGTGAGCAGATTATGCAAAGAAAGCATCTCGCCTTAACCTTTAGCTCGCTGACCGAAAGGGAGGCAAATCCTGTTGGGACTTTCGGACAGTACTTTAAGAGTCGTTATGATACGTTAAAGTATTGTGGTTTTGTGATTTATGACTGACCGCCATCCCGTAATAATTGTTGAAAACCCCTGTTATACCACAAAAGGGGGGTACATTGTATCCCCTAATAATCCACTGTCTATCAATTGGAATTAACTGCTCCAATACTATAGGTTTTCGGTGTTTTTTGTAAATTTGCAGTTTAAATGGGACGTGGATTTTTGATAGCGGCGCCGAATAGTGGCTCGGGCAAGACGACTGTTGCTCGTGGATTGATGGCATTGTTTGTCCGCAAGGGGTATAAGGTTCAGCCGTTTAAGTGCGGGCCTGACTATATTGACACGAAGTTTCATGCGGCGGTATGTGGACGGCCGAGTATCAATCTGGACACGTTTATGGCCACGCCTGAGCATGTGCGGGAATTGTTTGACCGCTATGGCGCGGATGCCGATGTGTGCGTAGTCGAGGGGATGATGGGCTTGTTTGACGGATATGACCGTGACAAAGGCTCGTCGGCCGAGATTGCCCGTGTCTTGGATCTGCCTATCGTGCTGGTGGCTGACGCCAAGTCAGCTGCGTATTCTATGGCGGCGCTCATTTCTGGTTTCATCAACTTCTGTAAGGATGTGCACATCAGCGGCGTGATTTTCAACCGCGTGGGTTCGTCAAGGCATTTTGCCATGTTGCAGCAGGTGTGTGATGACCTGGGCGTGGAATGCTATGGCTATCTGCCCAAGAAAACAGAACTCGAGCAAGGCTCCCGTTATTTGGGATTGGATTTCAGCGAGAAACCCGAAAGCAGACTCTTGGTTGAATTACTTGAAAAGAATGTGGAATGGCAGCGGCTCTTAGAACTTTGATTGCTCGCAACGACGAGTCGTTCTCCTTTATCTATCAGGAGAATATCGACCGGTTGGAGAATGTGTCATTCTTCGACCCTGAGCGTGATGTGCCATGCCTTGACGATGTGTCGCTGCTTTACTTGCCGGGCGGTTATCCCGAGAAGCATCTCGATGCCTTGGTCGCAGCCGAGGCGACACGACGTGCCATCAAAGAATATGCCGAGCGTGGCGGACACATCATTGCCGAGTGCGGTGGCATGATGTATCTATGCGAGAAAATTGTCACTGATGAGGGCGCATTTCCCATGTGCGGCGTACTGCCCTACAGCATCACCGCCCGCAAGCAGGACCGCAAACTCTCGCTGGGTTACCGCCGCTTTACACTAGACGGCGAGGAATACCGAGGGCATGAGTTCCACTACACGCAATTCCTGGGCGAGATTCCGACATCAGTCACTCAGGTCTATAATGCCAAGGGAGAACCCGTGCCAACGCCTGTCATCCGTTACAAGAATGTTCTGGCCAGCTACACCCATTTATATCAGTTGCCAACAAGAAACTAGGGACTAAAAACTAAGGACTAGAAACTAATATGAAACAGATATATACCAAGACCGGTGATGAGGGCATGACAAGCCTGCGCGATGGCGTGAGGGTCCCCAAGGATGACCCCCGCATTGAGACCAACGGGCAGATAGACCAACTGAATGCCCATTTGGGTGTCGTGCGGTCGATGCTCGATGAGACGCAAGATGTTGCGTCTCTACAACTCATCCATGCCGTACAGCGCGAGCTGATGACGGTCATGAGCCACATTGCCACGCCTGATGGAGGTATCAATCCCCGTGAGCTCCATTCAGCTGAGATTATCTCGCAGTTGGAGCAAGCCATTGACCGTGCCGATTATCAAGGCGGTTTTGTTGTGCCTGGCGGCGGCTCGAATTTGTCTGCGTTTATCCATCTTGCCCGTACTCAAGCGCGCACCGTGGAACGTCGCCTGTGGTCGCTGAATCGTGAGCATCCCGTCAATAATGATATCCTAGTGATGATGAACCGCCTGTCTGATTATCTGTTTGTCTTAGCCAACGAGAAAGAATGAAGCGATTACATCCCATTATGTTCGCAGGGACGGGCAGCGATGTGGGCAAGAGCATCGTTGCCGCTGCCTTTTGCCGCATTTTCAAGCAAGATGGCTACAGTCCAGCCCCGTTCAAGGCCCAAAATATGGCGTTGAACTCCTACGCTACGCCCGAAGGCTTTGAAATCGGTCGCGCCCAGGCTGTTCAGGCCGAGGCTGCGGGTATTCCTTGCCACACTGATATGAATCCGCTGTTGTTAAAGCCACAGTCTGACCATACCTCGCAAGTCATCCTGCACGGCAAGCCCATCGGCAACAAGAATGCCTATGACTATTGGCGCCGAGGCACGTCTGACATCGACTATCGCCGTGAAGTGTGCGATGCTTTCGATCGTTTGGCTTCTCGCTATAACCCCATCGTCATGGAGGGTGCAGGCAGCATTTCGGAAATCAATTTGCGCGACACCGACTTGGTAAATCTGCCCATGGCTCGTCATGCCCATGCCGATGTGATCCTGGTTGGTGACATCGATCGGGGTGGGGTATTTGCCTCGGTCTATGGCAGCATCGCCTTGCAGAAGCCTGAGGACCGAAACCTTATCAAGGGTATCATCATCAACAAGTTCCGTGGCGATATGCGCCTGTTTGACGAGGGCCGCAAGATGTTGGAAGACATCTGCGGTGTTCCTGTGCTGGGTGTTATCCCTTATTACAAGGACATTTACATCGAGGAGGAGGATAGCGTGGCTTTGGCGCAAAAGTCAATGCAAGCCGAACGTGGCAAGGTCAACGTGGCTGTTGTCATGCTGCGACACCTGTCCAATTACACCGACTTTGACGCGCTGGAGCGCGACCCACGTATCCACTTGTTCTATACCAACAATACCGAGGATATCAAGAAGGCCGACATCATCATCTTGCCGGGCACCAAGTCCACCTTGCATGACCTGTATGAACTGCGCCGCAACGGTTGCGCCCAGGCCATCGTTAGGGCCCATCGCAAGGGCACGGCTGTGCTGGGCATTTGTGGTGGCTATCAGATGATGGGCATGGAAGTTCTTGACCCCGAACACGTCGAGGGCGACATCGAGCGTTTGCCGGGATTGGGACTGCTGCCTACGACTACCACAATGAACGGCGACAAGAAGACGCGCCAAGTAACTTGCCAGTACGGACAAGGTTACGAGATTCATCAGGGCGAGACGCGCCCCGTAGGTGATGCCAAGCCTTCGCCCTTGTTGCATCTCGATGATGGGCGTGAAGACGGTTATCTCGTTGACCGCAAGTGCATGGGCACCTACGTCCACGGCATCCTCGACAACGCGCCTTTTGTCGATTTCCTTTTGGAGCCGTACAAGGACAAAATCGCTGGGGGGAATCAGCCATTTGACTACGCGGCATTTAAAGAAGAGCAATACGACAAGTTGGCTGCTCATGTGCGCCAGTATGTCGATATGGAGCAAATCTACCAAATCTTGACTGACCATGATTGAAGGACACGGCGACGACCTGTATCGTTACGAGAATATCAAGATGAACTTCAGTTCCAACATCTACGCTGGAACTGATTTGACTGCATTGGAAGACTACCTGTGTACGCGCATGGATGTCGTGCGCTCCTATCCCGAACCCTCGGCAGCTTCTCTGGAGCAGATGATTGCCTGCGAGTGCGGCATCAGCCCCGACAAGGTGCTGGTGACCAGTGGGGCCGTCGACGCCATCTACCTGATTGCCCAAGTCTACCGCTACGAAGGCACATGCCGCATCATGCAACCCACGTTCAGGGAATATGAGGACGCCTGTCGTGTGTTTGGTTATCAGGAACGCGAGGATGGCGCCCTGTGCTGGCTGTGCAACCCTAATAACCCGACTGGCAATGTGATGGCAACCGACGAAGTGTTGGCGCTTGCTGAGCGCCATCGCCTGCTAATCGTGGACCAGTCCTATGAGGACTATACGATGGCCCCCTTGCTGCAACCCGCTGATGTAGTCAGCCGTGATGACCTCATCCTGTTGCACTCGATGACCAAACGCTATGCGGTGCCGGGGCTGCGTTTGGGCTATATTATAGCCTCGGCAAAGGTGATCAGCTGCCTGCGGGAACAGTATCGCCCCTGGGCCATTAATGCCCTGTCGCTCGAGGCTGGCAAGTGGCTTGTGCAACGTGGTGAGACCGCTATTCCTGACCTGTCGTCCTATTTGGCTGAGACCCAACGTCTGCGCGCCATGTTGAATGGGATAGAAGGCATCGAAGCCCAACAAACTCAGACCAATTTCTTCCTGTGTACTATCCGTCAGGCCACCGCTGCAGAGTTAAAGGAATATCTGGCACATGAGCACGGCATCCTCATCCGTGACGCCTCCAATTTCACGGGTCTCAAGCCGCATCACTTCCGCATCGCTACGCAGTCGCCCGCCGAAAACGACGCCTTGGTCACCGCCATCTGTCTCTTTCTAAATAAACAACAATAAATACAAATATGGGATTTTTCGTCATCGATTGTTTTTATTGTTCTTATTGTTTTCTTTTAATACAATGATCAATACGCTATTACTTATATTGCCGTTGCTGTTGGGTTGGTTGCTGGATTTCATTTTCGGTGACCCGTCACGCCTGCCGCATCCCATCGTGTGGTTCGGCAAAATGATTTCGTGGGGCGAACACCACCTGAATAAAGGCAGTTACCGCATGGCCAAGGGTGGCGTGATGGCCATCGTCCTGATTCTGATGGTGTTTTTTATCGTATGGGGGTTCAAGCAACTGATTCCCAACATGGTATTGTGGCTCATCCTCGACACGATCATCATTTTCTACTGTTTGGCAGGAACAACGCTTATCCGAGAGGTGCGAGAGGTGTTTTTGGCGCTGGACCGTTCGCTTGACGAGGGCCGTCACCAGGTCGCTCGCATCGTGGGGCGCGACACCTCGCAACTGTCTGCTCAAGAGGTGCGTACTGCCGCCCTCGAGACCCTAGCCGAGAACCTGAGCGATGGCGTGATAGCCCCGCTGTTCTGGTTCACATTGTTGGGCACCCCAGGCATGCTGGCCTATAAGATGGTCAATACCCTTGACTCGATGATTGGTTATCGCACCGAGCGCTACAAAGACTTCGGCAGCTGGGCTGCCCACACCGATGATGTGGCCAACTATATCCCTGCTCGCCTGACTGCTTTGCTAATGGTCATTGCATCAAGCCAGTTGTCACTCATGAAATTCGTGTGGAAATACGGCCGCAAACACGCCAGTCCCAATAGCGGCTACCCTGAGGCCGCCCTTGCTGGCATCCTCAACTGCCGCTTTGGCGGACCGCACTACTACTTCGGCGAACTCTTCGACAAACCCTTCATCGGCGAGAACGACCGTGAACTCAACACCCAGGATATGCAAACCGCCGTCCGCATCAACCGAACGGCTGAACTCCTAATGCTCGCCTTGACGTCTGTCGTAGTGTTATTTCTTTAGAAGTATTGGGTGATGTGGGCGGTGTCGAAGTTGTTCATTTCGTTGATCATCCTCACTGCCGAATCGATGATGGGGTAGGCACACAAGGCGCCGGTACCTTCGCCGAGGCGCAGGCCCAGGTTCAGGATGGGCTTGGCGTGGACGATATCGAGCATGCGGCAGTGGCCACTCTCGTCTCCGCAGTGGGTGAAAATCATGTAATCCTGGGCAGCGGGGTAGAGTTGAATGGCGGCGATGGCACAGGCCGTCATGATAAAGCCGTCAACCAGCACGATAAGATGCTTTTCGGCACCTCGCAGCATCGCCCCGATGGCCGTTACCATCTCAAAACCACCGAAGTAGCGGATGGCGTTCTCGGTCGTGTTCTCCATCGTTTCATGGTAATGTTGCAACGCTTGGGCAAGTACTTTGCGCTTGTGCTGGATGCCCGGGCTGTCAAGGCCGGCACCGGCGCCGATGCAATCGTCGAGAGGAATATTACCGAACAAGCTCATCCAGATGCTTGAAGGCGAGGTGTTGGCAATGCCCATTTCTCCGACGCACAGCACTTGGCACCCTTCGGCGATACAGTCATCCACCAGGTCGCTCCCGACTTGGATGGCGCGGTCAAATTCCTCCTCGTTCATGGCGGGTTCATGTAGGAAATTGCGTGTACCATGAGCAATCTTGCGGTCAATAATGCCTTCAACTTTTGACAGGTCGTAGTCCACGCCTGTGTCCACGATGCGTAGCTTGAAACCGTGCTGTCGGCAGAACATGTTCACGCCGCCACCACCACGGGTAAAGTTGATCATCTGTTGCCAGGTTACCTCGCGGGGCGACACGCTCACACCCTCGCGCTCGATGCCATGGTCACCACCCATCAGCAGGTGGCAGGGATGGTTAAGGCTGGGTGTCAAGGTCTGCTGGATAAGGCAAATCTGCAAGGCCAGGTCCTCCAAGCGGCCCAGTGAACCCTTGGGCTTATTCAGGTGGTCGATTTTCTGCTGGATGCTCTGTTCCAGCGACTTGTCGGTGTATTGTATCTGGAATTGTTTCATTTTTTTCTTTAGTTGTTAGTTTTCAGTTGTTAGTTTTAAGTAATAATACCATAGCCTCACAGTTTTTCAGGCGATACAAATCGTACTAAAACTT
>CACZVR010000082.1 GCA_902784675.1 uncultured Bacteroidales bacterium
CCAGATTTTGCTGCATTGACCGATGATGAGGCTGCCAAGCGTGCCGCTAGTATCAAAATCATGGCGCGTGCACGTCCAGACGACAAAGCACGTCTCGTGCGCCTGTTGCAGCAACAGGGCGAGGTGGTGGCTGTCACTGGCGACGGCACCAATGACGCACCGGCGCTGAATGTAGCCCAAGTGGGCCTGTCGATGGGTGACGGCACTGCTGTTGCCAAAGAGGCTAGCGACATCACGATCCTGGATAACTCCTTTGCCAGCATCAACAAGGCGGTCCTGTGGGGTCGCTCGCTCTATAGCAATATTCAGCGTTTCATTTTGTTCCAGTTGGCTGTGAACGTGTGTGCCTGCCTGGTGGTGGCCGTGTGCTCATTCTTCAGCAAGCAGCCTGCGCTCACGGTGACTCAGATGCTGTGGGTTAACCTGATCATGGACACGTTTGCGGCACTGGCTTTAGCGTCGTTGCCGCCCAATAGTGTGCTCATGCGTCAAAAGCCACGCGATTCACGAGCGAGCATCATCACACCAATAATGATGAGATTCATTACTGCCAGCGGTTTTATTTTTGCTGTTCTGATGATAGGATTGTATTATTACTTCATTCGTGAGGCTAACGGAGGCCGTGTGCTGGTGCGTGGTATCAATCCTAACATTAATCCGCATGAGATGGCAGTTTTCTTCAGCGTTTTTGTGTTCCTGCAATTCTGGAATATGCTAAATGCAAGGTCATTTGCGACTGGGAAATGGGCATTCAACAACATGGAGGACAGCCGCGTCTTTTGGACCGTGCTGTTGGTTATTGGCATGGGGCAGATTGCCCTTGTGCAGTTCTGCTCGCCATTGTTCAACTGCGCACCATTGACTGCCATCGATTGGGTCCAAATCATCTTGTTTACATCTCCCGTTTTCATTATAGGCCAGATTGTCAATGCGATGCGGAGTAGATGAGAATTTTGAGCCCGTTGAAAATATTTGAATTTCTTTTTGTGGGTTGATTTTTTTGATTTAACTTTGCCCCGTATTATATACATTTGTGTATAGTTGATGAATTGATTAATATAACTGCATAATTTTTACAACTATGAAGAAAGCATTACTTTTAACTGTTGCAATGTTTTTTGCTTGCTGTGGTGTTGCAAATGCACAGATCCAGGTGACTGCTGTCAATGTGGATCAGCCTGCTGCTGACACCCTCTTGTTTGCACTTCCTGTGAACCCCGAGTGCTCACAGGAAATCTGGACCACCTATACCGTTCCTGAAACAGGCAAATCTTATCGTCCCACGAAGTACCAGCCCGAGTATCTGGTAACCGCACAGGATTTCACCAAGGGTGACACCCAGAAGGGTACTGCTACTCTGCCTAACAATGCAAAGGTTATTGGCCTTGGCTTGGACGGTTTCTATCAGGCTTGTGAGGACAATGATAATTGTGGTCAGTCAGTTACCGCATGGTGCCGCAATATCCCTCGTGACAAGATGGAGCTTGATTTTCTTGATTTGTTCGATGGCTATAATACCCACCTGCCTCAAGGAGACTTGTTCACCGATACCGTTACTTACAGGGGTTATAATGGCAAGCCCGGCTACACATGCCTCATTGATGTGAATTCCACACGCGAAAATCCTTGCACGATTGTAGAGATTCCTTTCGGCAATCCCGAGGATCCCAACATGCCTTTCTGGTATCAGGGTGAGAACATCTACCTGACCCTGTGGCTGATCAATCGTTATAATGGCTCTTGGGATGGCGGTACTCACATTGAGTATCACTACATGGCGTTTGATGATGCCGAGGTTGAGTATGCCAGCTTGATGCGCTCAGGTAACATTTGCTTCAACAGTGAGACTCAGGATTTCGTTGAATACGTTCCCGGTTGGGAAGGCTTGCAATTGATGTATGAGTTGCCCGCACATCGTCTGCCTGCATTCCGCACTCCTTATTACACCAATGATGTGCGTATCATCTTCACCGAGAGCACTGCTGACTTGGTGCTGACGGATGCTGATGGCAATGTCATCGCTCCTGCTCAGGATGGTAACTACTACAGCCTTGACCACACGATGACCTACACGCTCACCATTGATGGCGAAACGACTCAGGAAATCACTTTCGACAATATCTACACCGATGTTGACGTAGAGATTAATAAGGAGTCAACCGCAATCAACGAGATAAGTGGTAATAAGACCGTTGCCGGTGTTGTTTACTACAACCTGGCTGGTCAGCAGAGTGCTCAGCCCGTTAATGGTGTGAACATCGTTGTGACCACCTACACTGACGGCAGCACCACCACCGCTAAGGTCATCAAGTAAATCTAGCGATTTATTGAAAGATATGACAGACGCTCCCAGTGAGGGGGCGTCTGTTGTTTTTCTGTGTGATTTGTTGATGATAACAAGATTATTGACTACCTTTGCGATATTGTGAAAATCAGATTATCATGTTTATAACAAGAAAAATGAGATTAAGATCCTGGTTGCTTTTCAGGGCGCTGGCGATACTGTTGGCCTTCACTGTAGGTCCAGTGGGGGTAGCAGCCACCCCGCTGCCTCAGGCGCAGAGCGGTACTGAGCAGCACATGGTGACAGGACAAGTGCTTGACGAGAACGGCGAACCCATCATCGGGGCAACCGTAAGTGTCAAGGGAACAAATGTGAATGCCGTCACCGATTTTGACGGCCGTTTTAGCATCAAGGCATCACACGGGGCAACGCTCACCGTGAGCTATGTGGGTTATGGCACGCGCGACCTATTGGTTGACCGCAGCGACATGACCATCAACCTGCAGCAGGATGCGCAAGTACTCAATGAGGTGGTCGTGACCGCCCTCGGTATCAAGAAAGAGGCCAAGTCGTTGTCCTACAATGTGCAGCAGGTGAACGGCGACGCGTTGATGAGAGTGCCGGATGCAAACTTTGTCAACTCGCTGGCTGGCAAGGTGGCGGGTGTGACCATCAACGCCAGCGCCACGGGTGCCGGCGGCAGCAGCCGCGTGGTGATGCGAGGTGCCAAATCCATCAATGGCAATAACAACGTGCTTTATGTTGTGGATGGCATCCCCATGCAGAACCTCTCGAGCGAGCAGCCCGAGGGTATCTTTGCCGGAGCGGGCCAGACGGGTGACGCCACCAGCAACATCAACCCCGATGATATCGAGAGCATCAGCGCCCTCACTGGCCCCACTGCAGCGGCTCTTTATGGTGCTAATGCCGCTAATGGTGTCATCATCATCAACACCAAGCGCGGTCGTGCGGGTAGGGTGGACGTGACCTACAACGGCAGTTTCCAGTTCTCCAAGCCTTTTGTGTTGCCGCGTTTCCAAAATCAGTACGGCCCCAGTGAGGTGGGCAGCTACTTCAGTTGGGGAGAAAAACTGGAAACGCCCAGCAATTACAAGCCCGCCGATTTCTTCCAGACGGGCGCTAACATCGCCAACTCGGTGAGCCTGAGCACAGGGTCTGAGAAGAACCAGACTTATCTGTCGCTCGGCACTACCAACGCCCAAGGCATCATCCACAGCAATAATTACAACCGCTATAACGTGAGCCTGCGTAACACCACCAACTTCCTCGATGACCGCATGACCCTCGACCTGGGCTACATGCTCACCGCCGTCAAGGAGCAGAACATGATCAGCCAGGGCCAGTACCACAATCCGCTGGTGCCTGTCTATCTGTTCCCCGCTGGTGACGACTTCAGCAAGTTGGGTTACTACGAGCGTTACGACACGGGCCGCAACTTCCCTGTGCAGTATTGGCCCTATAACTACGATATCTCAATGGAGAACCCCTACTGGGAGACCGAGCGTGAGCGTTTCATCAACCACAAGGAGCGCCATCAGGCAACCGTTTCGCTCAATTGGAAAATCACCCCGTGGCTCGACATCACGGGCCGTGTGAAATATGACAAGAGCAGCGACAAGTATGAGGAAAAATTCTTCGCCTCGACCAACACGCTCTACGCCTCCAAATACGGCCACTACGGCCTGCGCAACGTGAGCAACCGCCAACTGTATGCCGAGGCTTTCGCCAAGTTCAACAAATACTTTTACATTGCTGATGGCCACTTGAGCCTGAGCGGTGTGCTGGGCACCAGTTTTGACCAGCGCGACAACGCTATCGAGGGCTTTAGTGGCCACCTGAAAGGCACCGCTAACAAGTTCACCCTGGCCAATGTCGAGACCACCAACTCGACATTCAAACCCGTGCAGAGCGGCTACCGTACTCAGTTGCAAAGCGTGTATGCCACCGCTCAGTTGGGTGGTGCTGATATGGTCTATATTGATCTTACTGCCCGCAATGACTGGTCGAGCAAACTCGAAAAGAGTTACTTCTACTGGTCGGCTGGTCTTTCTTGTATATGGACCGAAGCGCTGCGTCAGATTGGTGTAAAACTTGATTGGCTCGATTTCTTCAAGACCCGCATAGGCTACTCCCAGGTGGGTAACGAGCCCAATGAGCCGTTCCTCACACACGAGACCTATGCCATCAACCCCTCGACGGGCCTTGCTGAGACCTCGACGCGGATGCTCACCGATCTCAAGCCCGAGCGCACTGAGTCGCAGGAGGCCGGTATCGACCTGTATATGTTCCGCAGCCGTCTGAAAGTGAATATGACTCTATATAAATCCATCACGCGCAACCAGTTCTTCTATCCCGCGTTGCCCGCTTCGTCGGGTTATACCAGTGCGGTGGTCAATGGTGGACGTGTGGATAACGAGGGCGTTGAACTCACGGCGCGTTATACTCAGCCTCTAGGCCCAGTCACATGGGAAACTTTCCTAACATGGACGCTTAACCAAAACAAGGTCAAGGAGCTGCTCAAGAACTGGCGCAACCCCATTGATGGCGAGATTTACAACCTTGACGAACTCTACATGGGCGGCACCTCGGGCTACCAGATTCGCCTGACCGAGGGCGGCACCCTGAGCGACGTGTATGTCTCGACGCTCAAGACCGACGAGCATGGCGCCATCTACGTCAATCCCGAGCGCCAGAGCGTCGAGGCCAATCCTAACAATAACGCATACTACATTTATGCCGGACAAGCCGCTCCCAAGTACAACCTGTCGTGGGGCAACTCGATCAATTTCAAGGGTGTGACCCTGTCTGCCCTGTTTGCCTACCGCTATGGCGGCATCGTCGTGAGTGAGACACAGGCCATCCTCGACTATTATGGTGCTTCACAAGCCACACAGGATGCACGCAACGACGGCGGTGTGGTCATCAACGGCAAGAAAATCAATGCGCAAGGCTACTACCAGACCGTGGGCAATCCCAACGGCACGGTGGATTCCCGCTATGTCTATAGCGCGACGAACCTGCGCCTGGCCGAGTTGAGCATCGGCTATGATGTGCCTGTCAACCGCTGGGTGAAGTGGATCAAGGGCCTGAATGTGGCCTTTGTCGCACACAACTTGTGCATGCTTTACAACAAGGCGCCCTATGACCCCGAGGCAACGTCCAACACGGGAACCTATTACCAGGGCATTGACTATTTTATGCAGCCCAGTCTGCGCACGATGGGATTTAATGTGAAACTCAAATTCTGATGCGGCTATGAAGACAAGAATCATGATATTTATGGCAACCGTCTTGATGTTGACGGCATGCACCAAATCATTTGACGATATCAATACCAACCAGCACGAACTCACCGACGAGGAACTGGCCAACGATTATCAGAATGTGGGCGCCTTTTTCTCGCAGATGGTGTCGAGGGTAGTGCTCTTTGACGACGGCTCGGGCAACTGCCTGTCGTCGGACTATCAGGTGGCACAGGGCTTGAGTGCCGACCCTTTCTCGGGCTATGTGGCCCTGACTGGAACTTGGCGCAACGGCGTTCACAACGGC
This sequence comes from uncultured Bacteroidales bacterium, assembly GCA_902784675.1. Lineage (GTDB taxonomy): Bacteria > Bacteroidota > Bacteroidia > Bacteroidales > Muribaculaceae > Sodaliphilus. Next base: position 5,855 of record CACZVR010000082.1, read on the forward strand.
TCCTACAGCTTCGTGAGCGGCTGGTATGACCAGATGTTCACTCGTGCCTTCAGCGAAGTGATGCCTGCTTGGCAACGTGTCACCCGTGTGGCTGGCGAGATGAATCAGCCAGCAGTAGCCGCTTTGGCCACCATTGTCAAGGTCGAGGCCTTGCACCGTGTGACCGACATGTACGGCCCCATCCCCTACATCCATTACGGGAGCGGCACGCTGGGCGCATCCTATGACCGCCAGCAGGAAGTATATAACCGCTTTTTTGCTGAACTCGACAGTGCCATCGAGGTGCTCACCCCGTTGGCCGAGGCCGGTGGCACGTTGCTGCCCGACTATGACAACGTGTATGAAGGCAATGTGGCTCGCTGGGTGAAGTTCGCCAACACCCTGCGTCTGCGACTGGCGTTGCGCGTGGTCTATGCCGACCCCGCCCTGGCACAGCGCGAGGCCGAGAAATCGGCTGCCTGCCCGGTGGGCTTCATCGAGACAGCTGCCGAGCGTGCCCAGTTGCTGCACGGCCGCTTGACCTATTTCCACCCCAACTATGACATGGCCTATAACTTCAATGCCGGTGAGGTGCGCATGGGCGCCACGATGGACTGCTACATGAACGGTTACAGTGATCCGCGCCTGGCTGCCTATTTCGTTCCCGCTAGCAACGATAACAAGTACCATGGCGTGCGCTTGGGTGTCCACAACATGAATCCCACGCGCTATGCAGGGGCGTTTGTCTCTAACCTGAACATCGACCGTGCCACGACCCCCATCGTGTGGATGACGGCAGCCGAAGGCTTCTTCCTGCGTGCCGAAGCCGCATTGCGCGGTTGGAACATGGGTGGCACGGCACGGGCATTCTATGAGGCCGGTATACGTGCGTCATTCGGCGAGAACGGTGTGAGCGGCGAGGATGCTTACATCGCCAATGCGACAGCGCAGCCCACCCGCTATGTGGACAAGACAAACGGGGGCAACGGCATTGCGGCTCCCAGTGCCATCACTATCGCATGGGATGATGAATCCGATTTCGAGACCAATCTGGAGCGCATCATCACCCAGAAGTGGCTTGCCATGTACCCTGACGGTTGCGAGGGTTGGGCAGAGTTCCGCCGCACGGGCTATCCGCGCTTGTTGCCTGTGGTGAACAACGATAGCCAGGGACTCATCGACACCGATTTGCAGGTGCGTCGTTGCCCCTTCCCCGTGCAGGAGTATAACACCAACGAAGCCGCTGTTCAGGCCGCTATCCAGCTGCTGGATGCCGAGGCGCTGAATGGTGGTCAAGATAATGGAGGAACCCGTTTGTGGTGGGACCGCAAGGAGTTATGATATCAGTTAGAAGTTAGAAATTATGAAATTGACAAAATATATCACTGTTGCAGCATTGCTGACCCTTTCATTGGCGGCTTGCGACACCGAACCCGAGGCGCTGGACTTGCAGCCGATGAAGGAATATAGTGATGAGTATTATCAGGGTCTGCGCGACTACAAGGCGAGTCCGCATGAGATTTGCTACGTCTATTATGCCGACTGGGCTCCCATCGAGGGCGCCAGCGGCTACAAGGACCCAGCCTCGTGGGGCGAACGCATCGTTGGGCTGCCCGACAGCATCGACATCGTGAACCTGTGGATGGGCATTCCCACGCCCGAGACGCATCCCGTTGCCTACCGGGACATGATCGAGACGCGCGAGAAGAAGGGCACCCGCTTTGTCTTCCATGCCGACGCGTCGAACTATAACCACCGTTTCACGCTGGACGGAAAGGCCTATGACCTCTCCAGCGACCGCAGCGAGGAGGCCATCCGCGCCTATGCCCGCTGGGTGTGCGACACGGTCGTCAAGACGGGTCTTGACGGTGCCGATTTTGACTACGAGGGCTGGAACAGCCAGCACTTGACCTGGGCCATCGAGGAGTGTGACAAGATTTTCGGTCCCAACGGCCCATATCCCGAGCGACTGGTCATTGTCGATTACTTCTCGGTGTCGCCTCCAGTGGCATGCGACCCGTTTGTGGACTACTACGTCAAGCAGGCCTATAGCCAGCAAGGCGCGGGCGTCGGTGCGATGGGACACCCCGACGAGAAGACCGTCTATTGCGAGTCCTTTGGCCAGAAACCCACGGGCGGCGAAATCTTCAACTATGCCGCTTGGGAGCCCGCAACGGGCCACAAGGGCGGTTGCGGAGCCTACTATGTGGAGCGCAACTACTACAACACGAGCGACGGCGTGCCCTATGGTGCCATCCGCCGTGCCATCCAGATCATGAACCCGGCTACGGGAGTTAGGAATTAGAAGTGAGGAGTTAGGAATTATGAAAATGATAAAATATATAACCGTTGCATTATTGTTGGCCCTTTCTTTGGCGGCATGCAACAGCGAGGGTGACAATTTCGATTACAAGAAGGTGGGGCTGCTCATCTCGGGCACCGAGCAGATGCCTGTGCAGCGCTTCACGGTTGATGAACTGCCGGCAAGTTATGCCGTCACCGTCAAGGCCACGCGCCGCTGC
>CACZVR010000083.1 GCA_902784675.1 uncultured Bacteroidales bacterium
GGCTGGATTCTTGAGCTCGACCGCGGTGAGGGCATTCCCTGGAAGGGCAACTACAGCAGTTGGCTGGAGCAGAAGACCCAGCGCCTTGCCCAAGAGGAAAAAACCGAAAGCAAACGCCAAAAGACATTGCAGCGCGAGCTGGAATGGGTGCGCATGGCACCCAAGGCCCGTCAGGCCAAAGGAAAAGCGCGCTTGAACAGCTATGACAAACTGTTGAACGAAACCGTCAAGGAGAAGGAGGAGAAGCTTGAAATCTTCATTCCCAACGGCCCCCGTTTGGGCAACAAGGTCATCGAGGCCCAGCATGTGGCCAAAGCCTTCGGCGACAAGCTGCTGTTTGACGACCTGAACTTCATGCTGCCCCCCAACGGCATCGTGGGTGTTATCGGCCCCAACGGCGCCGGCAAGACTACGTTGTTCCGCCTGATCATGGGCCTTGAGAAGCCCGACAGCGGCGTGTTTGAGGTCGGTGAGACCGTCAAGGCCGTGTATGTGGACCAGCAGCACACGAGCATCGACCCCGACAAGACCGTGTATGAGGTCATCTCAGGCGGTGTGGAACTGCTGCGCATGGGTGGTCGCGACGTCAATGCCCGCGCCTATTTGTCACGTTTCAACTTCAGCGGTGTGGACCAGCAGAAGAAGTGCGGCGTACTCTCGGGTGGTGAGCGCAACCGCTTGCAACTGGCGTTGGCACTTAAAGAGGAAGGCAACGTGCTGTTGCTCGATGAGCCCACCAACGACATCGACGTAAACACCCTGCGTGCCCTTGAGGAAGGTCTTGAGGACTTTGCCGGCTGTGCTGTGGTCATCAGCCACGACCGCTGGTTCCTGGATCGCATCTGCACCCACATCCTTGCCTTTGAAGGCAACTCAAACGTGTTCTTCTTTGAGGGCAGCTACAGTGAATATGAAGAGAACAAGCTCAAGCGCCTGGGCAAGGAAGAACCCACGCGATAATTATGAAACATCTTTTAATCATCATTTTGGCGCTGACGGTCGTATCATGCTCTAACAAGTGGCAGCCGGGCAACACCATCAACAACGGACACGATTTCCTTTGCAATGCCGGCATCTGTGGAGATTCACTCACTGTTGCCAATGACATCAACTACGATAATGACGGCGAAAAACTGCCACACTATATCTTGGATCTGGCAACCTGTGAGGCCATCGGCCTTGACAAGGTGATGCAAGTGGATACCAACACCACCATCGTGCGCGTGTGGGGTGTGCAGGATTATCCCGACAAGGGTATCTCGCTGCTGCTGGGACAGACGTCCTACAGCGACTCCCGCACCTGCTGGCTGGCCACCTACGGCAAAGAGGGCATGATTGACTTCATGCGATTGGGAGAGTGCGGTGGCATGAATCTGTCTTACTGGGACGATATCGACGAGCACATCCACCTCAGGGGCATCGACTCGATGCGCATGGTCATGCCCGACAAATTCGGCAAACCCATCAATGTGAGCCGCTGGATTTCCTATAATGAACAGCGCAATGGTGTGGACACCGACTCCACCTTGTGGTTTATCCACAACGAGTTGCCAGTCACCATCGGCAACGATGGCCTTTTCACGCTGGGCAAGATAGGCACCGTGTATAGTTCAGACACTACCCTTCTCTCGAATTACTGGCGTTACAAACGCATGCTGGAGGTGTTGTCATGGACCCCGTTGAGCGACAAAAGTTTCTGTGACAAAGTAAACGACGTCCTCGAGGGTGCCAAGGGTATCGTCACCGAACCCACCCAATTGCTGGGCGACTTCCACGTGATGATGGGAACCCGTCTGTACTGCGACACCCAGAACGTGATGCAGTGGTGCTGTGACCACCCCGACAGCCAATTGACAAAGGGTCTGGTATATACCTTGAAGGATATCAACCCAGAATACACCTTGAACGAACTCAAAAAAATCAAAGACCCAGAAATTGCGGCTCGTGCTCGCAAACTCCTGGGCCTGTAATGGTCTTATTGAAATTTTCAGCTACTTGACGTAGGGCTTGATGGCATCGCGCCAAATGAGATAGCCTTTGCCCATCAGGTGCAGGCCATCGTTGGTGAGGTCGGCACGCAGCCGCCCGTTTTCATCGGCAAACAAAGGATAGAGGTTGATCCATGTCACCCCCTGTCGACGGGCCACCTGCTCGAGCAGGATGTTTGCCTCGACAACGACATGTTCCTGATTCTTGAGCAGTTTCCATTCCCTCACCTCGTTATTGAACGGCAGCATGCTCTGCAGGTAGATCTTGGTGCGGGGACTGCCCTGCTTGACCATGACGATGAGTTTCTCGGTCGCGCGGGCAATGCTGTCGGCGCTCACGTTGTGCGAAATGTCGTTGACACCGCACATGATGAACAACTTCTTGGGCTGACCCTTGATGATGGGGTCGATGCGGTCGATCAGGCCCTGAACGATATCGCCCACGATGCCACGGTTCTTGATGTGACGATTGCCCAACAACTCGTTGAACTCGCAGCCGTCGGTGAGGCTGTTGCCCAGCATGACGATGTCTTTCTTGCCGATGGGCAACTCGTCAAAAAGGGTGGCACGCCGCGCATAGTACGGGTCCTGGTTGGCCTGTCCCAATGCCGTGAGGCACACCAGTGCCAACACGGCTAATGTTGCTAATTTTCTCATTTTCTTTATTTAACTCAAGGTGCTGGATGTACTGGACAATCTGGACTGACTGGATGCACCCCGGGGTTGTTGTTTGTCGTTTTATTGGCCGCGGTAGGCGTCGATGGCCTTTTTCACCGAGCCGTGGAGCAAGAGCAGGCGCTTAGCCTCCTCGTAGGGGAGTTTCAACTCTTCAACAAGCCAACGGGTGCCACGGTCCACCAACTTCTGGTTGGTGAGTTGCATGTTCACCATCTTGTTGCCCTTCACACGACCCATCTGAATCATCACGCTGGTCGAGATCATATTGCAGATGAGTTTCTGCCCCGTGCCGCTCTTCATGCGTGAGCTGCCCGTGACATACTCCGGACCGACAATCATCTCGATGGAAATCTCGGCAGCCTCACTCACAGGGGCTCCGGGGTTGCTCGTGATGGCAGCGGTGAGACAGCCGTTTGCTCTCGCATCACGCAATGCGCCGATGACATAGGGTGTCGTTCCTGAAGCTGCGATGCCGATGACTGTGTCTAACGGCGTCACCTTGTACTCTTGCAGGTCTTTCCAGCCCTGCTCGGTGTCGTCCTCGGCATTCTCGACAGCATTGCGCAGAGCCGTGTCACCACCAGCGATGATGCCGATGATCCATCCAGGTGACATGCCAAAAGTGGGCGGTATTTCGCTGGCGTCCAGCACACCCAAGCGTCCACTGGTGCCCGCCCCCATGTAGAAGATGCGACCACCCTTCTTCATGCGCTCCACAATGCCTGTGACCAAACGTTCGATTTGAGGAATCGCTAACTGCACCGCATCGGCCACCTTGTGGTCCTCCTGGTTGATCTCGGTGAGGATTTCGTGCACCGATTTCTTCTCCAGGTTATCATAGAGAGACGGTTGTTCGCTGATTTTTTCAAAAGCCATGATTCAATCAAAATTTCATTTAACCACATCTAAAAACACATCACTCGGCAGTGGTGTGGTACTTGATCAGTCCCTCCATCGGATCCTTCATGATCGTGCCGATGGTGATGCCCAGCGCTTGAGCCGCCTCTTGCAAAACGGCCTTCTCGCACAAGGCAATGGAACCCACGAAGTTGCAAGGCAGTTCCTTGTAGTTGGGATAACTTGCCACGTTGCGGGTGAAGAAGTCGGTGAACGAGCGCAAGACGATGTTGTGAATCGAGGGCTCGTCCATGTTGTGCTCCAAGAAGGGCGCGAATTGCGCCAAGAAGCGGTTGGCGGCCGGCTTGCGATAGACCGATGTGATAATGGTCGTATAGTCCAGGTTGTACTCTTTCATGAACTTGTCGCACAAGTGCTGCGGAAGCTGTTTCTTCAACACATCCCCAACGAGCAGTTTGCCCAACACAGCGCCGCTGCCCTCATCGCCCAGGATGTAGCCCAGCGGCGACACGTTCATCACCACCTTCTCGCCATCATAGTAGCAGGAATTGCTGCCCGTGCCCAGGATGCAGGCGATGCCTGGCTGACGTCCGCACACGGCACGCGCTGCAGCCAACAAGTCGCTTGACACCTCAACCTTGGCGGCTGTGGGCAAGTTCTCCTTGAGAGCATTGACCACCTGCTGCTTGATCTCGTCTGAAACGATGCCAGCACCATAATAGTAGATTTCATCCACCTTGTAGTTGGTCAGGTGGGGCATGAGCTCTCGCTTGATTTGCTCTTTCATCTCCTCCTCGGTGAGCAAAAGCGCGTTCATACCGGTAGTGAAAATTTGAGCTACCTTTTCTTTTCCGTTCAGCAAGCACCAGTTAATCTTGGTGGAGCCGCAATCAGCAATAAGAATCATCATAATATTTTTGTTTTTTAGTTTTTAATTGCTTGGATGGAATGGATTATATCTTGATGTAAATTTTCTTCTTGTAGAGGATGTGGCCGATGAGCCAGTTGAGCAACACGAAGCAGACAGCATAGAGTGCCGAAGCAGCATACTCGTTGCAGAAGGTCGTGAAGAAATCATACACTGCGCTGTGGATGGTGATGTTGCCACCCTCGGCATCGTGGCCGATGGGAATGGCGCCAAACAGGATGGCGAGAATCGTTCCGATGAGATACAAAGCCAATGGGTTCACACCAAAGGACTCGAAGAAACGCGTCCAACTGCCTTTCTTGCCCTTGATATCGACAAAGTGGATGAGCAACGCCTGAATGCACATTGCCATGCCGCAGGTGATGAGCACAAAGGTCGAGGACCACATCTTCTTGCCACAAGGGATACCATATTGCAGCAGCCAACCCGCAAGCACCATCAACGTGCCCCACAACAGCATAGTGGTCACACGCTCGGTGTTGTTGTGAACCGACAGAATCATGCGTCCCACCAGATAGCCGATGAGCACATGTGCAATGCACGGCAGGGTGCTCAAGATGCCCTCGGGGTCAAACGAGAGCTGCTCGCCATTGGCCCACTCATGATACATGTGGTCGGTGCCGAGCACGCTGTTGTCGATCTGCGCAATGATGTTATCGAGCGAGAATTCATAGCCGTTGCCGAAGCCCAAAATCAAGGCATAGACCACCAGGATGATGCCCACAAGCCACGGGATGAACTTGCGCTTGAAGAACACCGCACACAATGAGCCGAAGAAATAGACCAGGGCCAAACGCTGGAACACACCCAGATAACGCAACGTGTCAAGGTTATTGACCGCCTCGCTGAAGGGGTCTCCTTTACACAAGCCGCGCACCAGATGGCTGAACCACTGCACCACCCAACCGATGAGGAAGAGGATGACCGTGCGTCGCACAATCTTCCACATCAGCGGGCCTGATACTTTGTAATTGAACTTCCTCAAAGAAAAAGCCATCGACACACCCATGCAGAAGACGAAGAACGGGAACACCAGGTCGGTGGGCGTGAGGCCTATCCAGTCGGCATGGCCCAGGGGCTTGTAGAGGTAACTCCAGGTGCCCGGGTTGTTCACCAGCAACATGCCCGCGATGGTGATACCGCGCAGGATGTCAAGCGAGAGCAATCGTTTATTATCTTTTGCCATGATTCTATCGGTTTATTGGTATAGATAGTATTTGGAGGAACGGGCACGGAAGATGTCAGCGTCCTTGTTCCAGTAGCCGGCTATGTCCTCGACGCGATAACGCTTGATGAAGCGCTCGCGGATTTCCTTGGTACCGCACACCTTGTCAAACATGGCGTAGCGCTTGGGATTCTGCTCAAACAGTTCCACATTGGGATACATCTCGTGAATGACCTGCAGGAAATAGAATTGGGTGAGGCACAGAGCGGCAGCATCAGGGTCGGTGATGTAGGTCTGCACACCGTGCACCTCCTGCAACGACTTGTCCACCGCCACGCTCAAGGCGAAGAACGGCTTGTAGTTGATGGGGCGGAAATGCATACCCGGCAAGTTGAGGGCATTCATGTTCATCGCCAACGAGTCGGCATTGATCCACGATGCGGCAAACGTCTGGAACGGCAATGTGTAACCGATGCCTGTGTTGAAGATGTACAGCTCGCCCAGGATGCCCGACATGGGATAGAAGAAGGCACTCTCGGGTGTGGGAATCTGCGGCGAAGGCAGCACCCACGGCATGCCCGTGTCACGGAACTTCATGTCGCGCGTCCAGCCCTCCATGGGGATGACGGTGAGTTTGCTTCCGTGGCCCGTCTTGGACTCTTGAGCGATGATGCCCTCCTCGTTAAGGAAGATGGCGAGTTCACCGGGTGTGAGGCCATAGATATAGGGGATGGCATACTTGCTCACGAAGGAGAAGTAACCCGGCTCGACGAGGTTGCCCTCGACCTTGTTGCCACCCAGCGGATTGGGGCGGTCCAACACCATGAACTCGGTGCCGTGCTTAGCACAGGCTTGCATGCACACTCCCATCGTGGCATAGAACGTGTAACTGCGGCAGCCCACATCCTGGATGTCATAGATGAGTACATCAATATCCTTGAGCATCTCGGCAGTGGGCTCGTGGGTCTTGCCGAAGAGCGAATACATCTTGATGCCCGTCAGCGGATCCACCGCGTCGCCCACGGCATCACCGGCATGGGCATTGCCGCGCACACCGTGCTCGGGACCGAAAAGCGCCACAAGCTGCACACCAGGAGCCTCGTTGAGGATGTCAACGGTGCTCTTGAGGTTGTTGTCGATGCCGCTGGGGTTGGTCACCAGCCCCACGCGCTTACCCTGCAACTGGGCAAAACCGCCGTCGCGCAGCACCTCGATGCCTGGCTTGACGACCGCACTAGCCGTCAACGCCGCCATCACACATATCACTAAAAACAATATCTTCTTCATAAACATATTCTCTTTTTAATGCGAATCAAGCCAATCCAACTAATTTCACGAATTATGAAACAATCTTTTCGCGCAATTCGAAAAACTCGCACAATTCGCGTTTAAGACAACGAGGGGTTAGTCGGTTTTTTTGCCGTAGTTGGGATCGATGGTGCGGTCCACGAAGTAGGTCACCAACAGTGTGGCGAAGCAGCAAGCCATGACCATCCAGAAGAAGTTCACATAGCCGATAGCTTCCTGAATATAACCGGCAACGAAGCCCGGCAACATCATACTCAAGGCCATGAAGGCAGTGCAGATGGCATAATGCGACGTCTTGAACTCACCCTCGCTGAAGTACATCATGTAAAGCATATAGGCGGTGAAACCGAAGCCGTAGCCAAACTGCTCGATGCACAGGGCAATCGTGATGATGACGATGTTAGTGGGTTGTGCGATAGCGAGATAGACGAATGTGAGGCACGGAAGCGTCATGCATGCCGCCATCACCCACAATGATTTCTTGAGACCCACACGGGAGGAGTAGATACCACCCAGGATACCACCCAACAACAGGGCAATCACGCCAAAGACGCCATAGACAGTGCCCACCATCTCGGTACTCAAGCCCAAGCCGCCCTGCTCGGTCGAATGCACGAGGAAGGGCTGGCACAACTTGATGAGGAAGCCCTCGGGCAAGCGGTAGAGGAGCATGAAAGCAATCGCCAGCAAAACACCGGGTTTCTTGACGAATGTCACGAAGGAATTGCCCAGTTCGGCGAGGTTGCTCTTGGCAGCCCCTTCGGCACCCTCGTTACGGGGTTTGTCTTGATCGGAACGCGGCAAAGCGAAGGTATGATACAGCGTAATCAGGAAGAATACGACTGCCGAGACACCCAAAGTGACCTGCCATGACAAGGGGATGTTGCCCGTTTTGCTCTCGACAACGCCAGCGATAAACACCAGTACGCCCTGTCCGAAGACCGAAGCGACACGATAGAAGACGCTGCGAATGCCGATAAAGGCCGCCTGGCTGCTAGGGCTGTGCGCCAACATGTAGAAGCCATCGGCAGCAATGTCATGGGTTGCCGAGGCAAAGGCAGCGATGATGAACAACACCAATGTGAACCAGAAAATACTTATTGACGTATTGCCCGCTGCGATTGAAGCAGCTTCGGGACGCGGCAAGGTCAATGTCAACAAGATGAGCATAGCGGTCATGATGACCTGCATAGCGACAATCCACCAGCGTTTGGTTTTGACCACATCAACGATGGGACTCCAGATGCCCTTGAGGAACCAAGGGAAATAGAGCAAGGTTGTGAAAAACGACATGTCACCGTTAGGTACGCCCATCTTAGTGAACATCATCACTGAGATGTTATTGACCACAAAGTAAGGCACACCCTCGGCAAAATAGAGGGTCGGCACCCACCACCAGGGGGTCTTTTGTCTAGGTTCGATCTTTACGTCTTGCATATCATTATAATGTTTATCGGTTAATATCTTTTTTCGATTGAGGCGCCCACGAAGTAGTGGAGCAGAATCTGCTTGTAGTCATAGCCCTTGGCGCCCATCACTGCAGCGCCAATCTGGCAGAGTCCCACACCGTGGCCCCACCCTGCCCCGCGCAGGACAAACTTGGCGGGATAGCCTTGGTCGTCGGTGTCGTGCTTCTCGACGACAAATGCCGAACTGTACAAGCACGAGGGCGAAAGGGCATAGCGGATGGTGAGTTCCTTGCCGATGATGCGTTCGCATTTCTCGCCGACGATGCGCAGGCGATAGAGACGGCCGCTGGTGCCGCGAGCCACGGGCTGCAGGTCGAGGATGCGGCCGTAGTCGATGCCCGTGCGCTTGTGGATGAGTTCGGCGAGTTCGTCTTGAGTGTATTCCACCTTCCAACGGTAGAAATCCTTGGTCTCCTGGTCGTAATCATTGAGCACCTGGGAAAGGATTTCGGGGTCGGTGGTATTGCAGAAGGCGCTGGGCGACGACAGAATCCACTCGGCAGCGTTGTCCTCGCGAGTGAGGTCGGGGAAGTTCTCCTCGTCCTCAACGTCACGACGTGCTTGCAGGTAATCGTGGTGCTGTGGTTCCCAACAGTTCTCAAACTCCTCCATCACACCGCCGCATGACTTGCTGAATCGGGCGTCGCACAAGGCACCGCCGTGCATGAGCACCTGACCCCACGTGGCGCGAATGGCCTGTTCCACCTTTTGGGTCGAGGCACGGGTGATGCCCTGATAGCGCTGGCAGTGGTCGTCGGCACACACGTCGAAATTCACATGATCATCGCGGTCCCACCACTTGACGAGTTCCTCGGGGGTGTCCATCATCTC
>CACZVR010000084.1 GCA_902784675.1 uncultured Bacteroidales bacterium
CATCATTTCGCTGAGCGACCTGATGACGCCGTGGGAAGTAATCGAACGCCGCATCAAGGCTGCCGCTGTGGGCGATTTTGTCACTGCCATCTATAACCCTAAGTCCAACGGCCGCTACTGGCAGCTGTACCGCTTGGTGGAACTGTTCCTTCAGCAACGTGCAGCAGATACCCCAGTGGGTTATGTCCGGCAGGCAGGCCGAGATGAGCAGGAAATCAAGGTCACAACTCTTGCCGAGTTTGACCCCGAAGATGTGGATATGTTCACCATAATACTTATCGGCAACTCACAATCCTATATCAGCGACGGGCATATCATCACACCGCGAGGCTATTACCGTGAGCTGCAAGACCAAGACGCCAATCCTGGCCAGCAAATTATGATAGAGTCGTTCCGGACCATCGAGAGCGAACTCCGCAACAAAGACATTCCGCTTGACCACAAGTGGGCACTCCTGCATGCCATCCACACGACGGCTGACTTTGAGATGGAACGCATCCTCTATACCGACGACCATGCAGTGGAAACGCTCTATAACAAGGTCGCTAGCGGTGAATTGAAGACTATCGTGACTGATGTGACAATGGTAACCAGCGGCATCCGCAAGGGGGCGCTGGCACGACTGGGCATGGAGGCCAAATGTTACTTGAGTGACCCACGTGTTGCCGAAATGTCATCAGCACAAGGTATCACCCGCACACAGGCGGGCATCCGTCTGGCTGTTGAGGAGCATCCCAATGCGCTCTATGCTTTCGGTAATGCGCCGACCGCATTGATGGAACTGTGTGACCTCATCCGTAATGGCAAGGCCCATCCTGCTGGCATTGTTGCTGCTCCCGTGGGTTTTGTCCACGTGCGCGAATCCAAACACATGGTCAAGCCTTTCAAGGAGATCCCCAAAATTATCGTCGAGGGGCGCAAGGGCGGCAGCAACCTGGCTGCAACCCTGTGCAACGCCATTTTGACCTTTGACGATGCAGCTCAACTAAAACCCGGTCGGGACCTGTAAAACTACGAATTACACGAATTTAACAAATAATTGATTAGAGTAATTAGCGAAATTCGTAGTTCCAAAACAAGAAAAAGATATGAAGTTTTATGTGATAGGTATCAGTGATGCACCTCGGCCTTATCTGCCGCCGGAGGTGATCAGTATCATCTGTAAAGGGCGTGTTTTCTCGGGCGGCAAGCGCCATTATGGCCTTGTTGCGCCCTATTTGCCCGAAGGATCCAAGTGGATTGAAATCACAACGCCGCTAGATGCTGTTTTTGAACAATATCACGATGAGGTGATTGTTTTTGCCAGCGGTGATCCATTGTTCTTCGGTTTTGCCAACACCATTAAGCGCAAGATGCCTAATGCCGAGATTGTGCTGTTCCCGTCATTCAACTCCCTGCAACTGCTGGCTCATCGCCTGGTGATGCCCTATAACGATATGCGCATCGTCTCGTTAACGGGTCGTCCCTGGCCCGAATTTGACCGTGCATTGATTGAGCGGGCTGGTAAAATAGGCGTGCTCACCGACCACGAGCACACACCATCGGCCATTGCCCAGCGCATGCTTGACTACGGCTACAACCGCTATCAAATGCATGTGGGCGAACACTTGGGTAACCCCAAAGAGGAACGCATTTCAACCATGACACTTGAAGAGGCTACCGAACGCGATTTCGACTATCCCAACTGCCTCATCCTGGTCGGCAACGACCCAAGGCCACGATATTTCGGCATTCCTGAGAGCGAATTCGCCTTGCTCGATGGTCGTGAAAAGATGATTACTAAAGCACCGATACGCCTGCTGACGCTACAAGCTCTGGAATTGCCGGAAAAGAGTGTTCTGTGGGACATCGGTTTCTGCACCGGCAGCGTGTCCATCGAGGCCCGACTGCAGTTCCCGCATTTGTATGTCGAAGCCTTTGAAATCAGGCCTGAGTGCGAAGCCTTGATGCTGGAGAACAGTCAACGCTTTGGTGTGCCAGGAATCAACTACCACATAGGGGACTTTCTTGAAACTACCACATAGGGGACTTTCTTGAAACTGAGATTGATACCCTACCCCGCCCCGATGCCGTCTTTATCGGCGGGCACAGTGGCAATCTCAAAGAAATCATGGCACGCGTGATGACCGTCTTGGCTGACGACGGCTGCATCGTGATGAACAGCGTCACCTCGCCAATGGTGCATACCGATAGCCACCAACTGTTTAATGCGGCGTGTGCTGAGTTGGGGTTGACACAAGAGCCGCCCACACGCATCATCTCAAATGACAACAACCCGATAGAGATACTGAAATGCAAAAGATAGCTGTTATCAACATCAGCGAGGAAAGTCGTCAACTAGCGCTCACCCTCGAACTCGATTTACAGGCCAAGGCCATTAATCGTGCCGATTTGGGTAAACAGTGGGACAAGTTTGATGCATTTATCTTCATTGGCGCAATGGGCATTTGTGTACGCACAATAGCTCCTTTCGTCAAAGACAAACACGAGGATCCTGCAGTGGTATGCGTTGACAGCATGGGCAACCATGCCATTTCGGTGCTATCGGGTCATGTGGGTGGTGCCAACGACTTGACTCGCCGTGTGGCTGCAATACTCGGTGCAGAACTCGTAATTACGACACTGAGCGACAATGCCGGCTTATGGGCGTTGGACACGTTAGAAGAACGCTTCGACTGGCCCATCGCCAGCGAGGACGACATGAATGCCTGCATCTTCGCATTTGTTAACCGTAAGCCGACGGCGTTGTTCATGGAGGTGCGTGACGAAGGTACCGATTATCTGGAAAAGACCCTTCCCAACCATGTCACCATCATCAATGACCTGAACGAGGCTGACCCCATGAAGTACCGCTTGCTCATTATGGTAACGCCCTTCATTCATGAGTATCCCCATGGAATGCTGACCTTGCATTTTGTGCCTATGGTAGGAACAATCGGCTTTGGTCTGGCACATCACCCCGATGACTATGAGTTTATCTATGACCAGATGGACGAGGTCATTGCCCATTCGGGTGTGCTGCCTTGTGCCTGCCGTTATTGCACGATAGACGTCAAGGCCGATGAGCCGTTTGTGCAACTATTAAAAGACGGATATGGCGAGGATGTTGAATTCTTTACGGCCGAACAGCTGGCTGCCGTTGAGGTGCCTAATCCAAGCGACACCGTCGCCAAGCACGTGGGCACGCCCAGCGTGTGTGAGGCTGCAGCCATCTTGGGCTCCAATCACGGCAAACTCATTGTCCCAAAAATCAAAGGCAAAAATTTCACCGTTGCGCTAGCCATCGACCACCAATACTTCCGTGACCAACAGGGTCATATCGAAATTGTGGGCGCAGGTCCAGGCGACCCCGATTTGGTTTCGGTGCGAGGCCGCAAGATGCTGGAACGTGCCGACCTCATTCTGTACGCTGGTTCGCTCGTGCCACGCGAATTGACCATGTGCGCCAAGCCTGGTGCTGTTGTCCGCAGTTCGGCAGGCATGAACCTGGAGGAACAGTGCGAGCTGATGAAGGAATTCTATGACAAGGGTAAGTTTATCGTGCGCTTGCACACGGGCGACCCGTGCATCTTTGGGGCTATTCAGGAGCAGATGGCTTTCTTCGATGAACACAAAATGCGTTACCACATCACGCCGGGCATCTCGTCATTCCTTGCAGCAGCAGCCGAGTTGAGGAGCCAGTTTACCATCCCCGAGCGCACCCAGACCATTATCCTCACCCGAGGAGAGGGCCGCACGCCCATGCCCGAAAAGGAGCAACTGCATCTGCTCGCCAAGAGCCAGAGCACGATGTGCATTTTCCTGAGTGCAGCCATCGTGAATGACGTGCAGCGGGAATTGCTCATGGAGTATCCTGAGGACACTCCCGTAGCCGCCTGCTACCACCTCACCTGGCCCGACCAGCGCATCTATCGTGGCGTGCTGAAGGATTTGGCCAAGATTGTCAACGACAATAACCTCACGTTGACCACAATGCTCGTCGTGGGCGAAGCCATTGACAACCGTAAGGGCCTGTCAGAATTATACAACAAGCATTTTACGCACCTATTCAGAAAAGGCGAAAAATAGTCCCTAGTCCTTAGTCCCTAGTTTCTAGTTGCCATCCGGACACTTCTAGAAACTAACAACTAAGGACTAAAAACTAACAACTAACAACTATGATTCTCGTATTTGGTGGAACGACTGAGGGCCGCGTAGCGGCTAAGGTGCTCGATGAATCGGGTGCCACCTATTGGTATTCCACCAGAGGCGACCTGCAGGAAATCCAACTTGCCCACGGCCACCACGTCACGGGTGCGATGGAGGTGCCCGAAATGGTCACTTTCTGCCATGAGCACGAAATCCGCCTGATTGTTGACGCCGCACATCCGTTTGCCGTGAATCTGCACCGCAACATCGTTGACCTTGCAGGGCAAATCGAAGTGCCTATTATCCGCTACGACCGCATCTATCCGCCCCACGACAAGGATATCGTCTGCTGCCAGGACTATGACGATGCCATCAATCAACTGAAGGCACATGGAATTAACCGTTTGTTGGCACTCACTGGTGTCAGCACTATCAGCCGATTGCAGCCCTATTGGCAAGAGCATGAATGCTGGTTCCGCATCCTGAACCGCGATGAATCGCTGGCTGGGGCACAAAAGGCCGGATTCCCTACCGACCGCCTCGTTTACTACGAGAAAGACGACACCACGTCGCTGATTGAGCGACTGCAGCCCCAGGCCATCATCACCAAGGAGAGTGGCACGAGCGGCAGATTCAATGAAAAAGTCACTGCTGCACGACAAGCGGGCATCAAGATCTTTGTCGTGGAGCGGCCGAAATACCCCACAGCCCAAGATGTGGCTGTAGTGCACGTCAATGGTCCCCATGGCCTACGTCGTGCGGTGGAGAAACTGCTACCTGAGTTTTACCCGTTACACAGTGGCCTGACTACGGGCACCTGTGCCACAGCTGCGGCGATTGCCGCTACTGTACAGATGACTACAGGTGAAACGCCATCTTCTGTCCCAGTCGTGCTGCCCGATGGAGAGACGATTGATGTCGATGTGACATATAGCGACGGCTATGCATCCGTGTTCAAGCAGGCAGGTGATGATCCCGATGTGACCAACGGCATTGAGATACGCGCTCATGTTGTGCCGTGCGACCATTTCGAGATATTGGGTGGTGAGGGGGTCGGACGGTTCACTGTGCCAGGGTTTGATTTTCCGCCAGGCGAGCCCGCTATCAACAAGGTTCCGCGCCAGATGATGCGCGATAACATCAAGGAAAATGTGAGCATCACCATTTCGGTACCCGAAGGTGCTGAAATCGCCCGCCGCACCTTCAATCCACGCTTGGGCATCGAGGGCGGCATCAGCATTATCGGTGTTTCAGGCATTGTGAAGCCGTTCAGTGAGGAAGCTTTTGTAGCCAGTATCCGCAAGTGTATGCAAGTCGCCAAGGCGTCGGGCAGCAACCGCGTGGTCATCAACAGCGGCGGCAAGAGTGAGCGCTTTGTAAAAGCGCAATACACTGACCTGCCGCAGCAGGCTTTTGTGGAATATGGAAATTACATCGGTGATACCTTGACCATCGCCAATGAACTTGACATCAAAAATGTCACCATGGGCGTGATGCTAGGAAAGGCAGTGAAACTAGCTGCAGGAAACCTCGACACGCACAGTCGCCACACCACCATGGACAAAGATTTCGTCATGGGAATGCTCCACGAGGCGGGCATCAACATCGACATCAGCGACCTCACCCTCGCCCGCGAACTGTGGGAGAGAATCCCCCAAGAAAGACTACAAGATTTTGCCACAGTTGTCATCAACCACTGTGCCCACTACTGCGCCCCGTTATTGCCAAAAGGGAGGCTTACTATTCTCCTAATCGATGATAACGGGAAGATTTATCACTCGTAGGAGGTTTTGCGGCGACGGTAGAGGACGTAGATGATAATGGGCGCGCCAATGAGTGCGGTGACGCTGTTGACGGGCATGGCGCCTTCAAATCCCGGAGCACGGGCAATCAGATTACAGATTAGCGCTAAGGCTGCGCCACACAGGGCGGTGGCGGGCATGAGTTTCCAGTGGTCGCTCGTGCGGAAAAGGCCACGGGCCAGATGAGGTACGGCCATACCGATGAACATGATAGGGCCGCAATAGGCAGTGACGATAGCGACCAAGGTGCCCGAGCAGATGATGATCCAAGTGCGGGCACGTTTGACATTGACACCCAAGTTGGCGGCATAACGGTCGCCCAGCAGCATGGCATTCAAGGGCTTTACCAGCAAGAAACTCAGGGGCAGCAGGATGCACATGAGCACCACAAAAAGTATCATTTGGTCTCCTGACACGCGAGAGAATGAGCCGAGTCCCCACACCACAAAGGCCTTGACATCTTCCTCGGGACTGAGGAACTTGAGCACGCCGATGATGGCAGTAGCCAAGTAGCCGATCATCACGCCGATGATGAGTAGTGTGACATTTCCTTTGACTTTGCCCGAAATCCACACAATGAGCATCATCACAGCGATGGCACCGATGATGGCAGCGACCGAAACAGCCGCGTCGCCCAGATAGCCCAACGAACTCAAGGCTACACCACCCAGCTGCCCTGACAAAAGCACGACAAAGGCTACTCCCAAACTAGCACCGTTGGAGATACCCAAAATAGACGGTCCCGCCAGCGGGTTGTGGAAGATGGTCTGCATCATCAGACCGCTCACAGCTAGGCCTGCACCGGCCACGATTGCGGTAAGCACCTGCGGCAGTCGGGAGCTGAGGATGATATTCGTCCAAATTTCGGACTCACTGCCCTGGCCAACAAGGATACGGCAGATGTCACCCACCGGAATCTCGACAGAACCGATGAACAGATTGGCAATCATCATCACGAGAATTGCCACCACAAGGGCTAACATCAAAGGTAGCGTGCGTCTCATAAAATCAAAAGGAAAACAATAAGTACAATAAAAACAATAATAGATTATCGTTTATTTATCATTGTACTTGTTGTATTTATTGTTGTTTGTTTAGTTTTCTGATTATTATTTGTCGAGCAGTCGATAAAAGGTGGGTTGGTAGTCTTTCTCGACCAGTTCCGGATGGAAGATGGCGACAAAGTCCTTCAGCAGCACATCGGGCTTAACGGGAGCTATTTCGTAATAGGGCGTCTGCTTCATATTGCAGTAGATGACCTTTTTCTCTTTGAAGGCCTTGAACATATCGTTGCGGGGCTCACTGGCCTTCAGCGCCTCGTAGGAGAAATCACCCTGATAACTGTTGAGGATACGCCAGTAGTCGGCATTGGCCGACAAGGCATACATCTTTTCAAACTCCAGGTCCTCGCCCGAGGTTTCGTCATCGTTGATGACATAGTCGGCTCCTGCATCACGGAAGATCTGGGCCAGGTAGTTTTTGCCACCCACAGCATGCCAGTTGCCATAATGCATCTCGCCGCTGGTGACAGTGGGACGGCTCTCGACCTTGGCGGCTTTCTCTTTTAACTCGTTGTAGCGACTTTCGATTCCGGCGAAAATCTCGGCGGCCTCTTTTTCCTTGCCGATGAACATGCCGATGAACTTAATCCACTCGGCTTGTCCCAGCGGGTCAAGTTCCTTATAGCCCAGATGGGGAACCAGCGTTATGCCAATTTCTTTGATGGCGTCATAGCCGCCGCGCTTGGACGGAGAGATGAAGATAACGTCAGGATTGGCAGCCATGACCACCTCGGGGTCAAACTCGCCCTCCATACCAATCTTGACGATACGACCGTCTTTTACACGCGCCTTGATATCCTCGTTAAAGAGGTTCTTGGTGCTGGTGATGCCTTTCACAATGTCGTGGGCATCAAGGATAGTGAAATTGGATAATTGCAGCGAGGTCATGCAAATCGTGCGCTCGATGGGCACTTTGACCTTGATATAGCCCTCGGGAACGACAGCATCGGCATCATGAACGAGGGCAAAATGGTCTTTCTTACCCACATCAACCAGACGAATGCCGGCCGAGTCACGGACGCTGAATCCTGTAGCATACTTCACGGTCACGTCTTCCATCAAATCGGCGCCCGACTTCGCCTGCTTGTCACCCTGTGAAGAGCAGGCGCAAAGCAGCACCAATACTGCAATTAATCCTAAAAATTTCTTCATTTTTCTTTCTATCTGATTTATGCTACAAAGGTACTACTTTTTAATGACCAAGCCGCATGAAAACCACCAAAAAAACTAGGGACTAGGGACTATAAACTAGAAACTTCTTTGTACCTTTGCGCTATGGAAGAAAAAGCTGAAAAAACAAGATGGTATGACAACATTTGGGCAGCGTTGATTTTTTTCACGAGGCTACCTTTCTGGCGCGTATATCAGCCCCCACAATCGAGTTACAAAACAGTCGTTGAGTTTTGGCCGTTAACGGGCTGGCTCACGGGTGGCGCGATGGCTGCGACACTATATTTTGGCAGTACGGTGCTGCCTCATGCCGTGGCCGTTATTGCCGCGATTGCTGTGCGATTGCTCATAACTGGGGCGTTGCATGAGGACGGCCTTGCCGACTTCTTTGACGGTTTTGGAGGCGGTAGCGACCGTGATCGCATCCTCGCTATCATGAAGGATTCGCACATCGGAACCTATGGTGTGCTGGGACTCATCATCTACATGTTGCTGTTGGGCGCCGCACTATATACTATGCCTGTCGCCGTGGCTGCGCTTGTTATCGTAGCCGCCGACCCATACTCCAAGATGGTCACAAGCCAGTTAGTGAATATGCTTCCCTATGCCCGCCGTGAGGAAGAGGCCAAGAACAAAACCATCTATCGCAAGCCCTCATTTTCCGCTGGCTTGAGCCTGACGGTACAGGGTTTACTGCCGATGGTGTTGATGATTTGGCTGACAGGTATTTCTTGGTACGCGGTCATTTTCATACCCGCACTGGTGATGTATTTCCTGTACCTGCTCATCCTGCGCAAGATTCACGGTTATACGGGTGACTGCTGCGGGGCCGTGTGCCTGCTGGTGGAGTTGGCAGTATATCTGGTCGCCTGCTCACAATTTTTTGGTATATGATATGGAAATCATCTTGGTGCGACATACCAGCGTTGATGTTCCGAAGGGGACATGTTACGGACAGACCGACGTGCCTGTGCGTGACACCTTTGAGCAAGAAGCCGAACTGACACGTCAGTCTCTCGAGTCGTTTCTGCCGTTTGACAAGGTGTACTCATCGCCGCTGACACGTGCCCGCAAACTCGCCGCCTATTGCGGTTACCCAGATGCCGAAACCGACGAACGGTTGCTGGAGATGAATATGGGTGAGTGGGAAATGCAGTTGTATGACGAAATCCAAGATCCGCATCTGCAGGAATGGTACGACGATTACATTAACCAACCCACGACAGGTGGTGAGAGTTTTCGTCAGCAATACCAACGCGTAGCGGCCTTCATTGACGAGCTCAAGGCCCAGCCCTATCAGCGGGTGGCCATTTTTGCCCATGCTGGGGTGCTCATCAGTGCAGGACTCTATGGCGGACTGTATTCATGGGACAACGCCTGGAGAAATCTCTCCGATTATGGAGAATTTATTGTAATTAGAAACTGACATGAGAAAAATCATATTAATCACAGGTGGACAACGCTCGGGCAAGAGCCGCTATGCCGAGGAACTGGCATTGAGCCTTGCCGACAATCCCGTGTATGTGGCTACTGCCCATGTGTGGGACGAGGAGTTTCGCGAGCGCGTTCGCCGACATCAGGAACGTCGAGGCCCGCAGTGGACCAACATCGAGGATGAGAAATTCCTGAGCCGCAATGACTTGACGGGTCGCGTAGCGGTCATCGACTGCGTGACGCTGTGGCTGACCAATTTCTTTTTCGAGAATCAGAATCATGATACACAGCAAGTTTTAGATATGGTCAAAGCGGAATTTGACCGCTTTACAGCCCAAGACGCTACTTTCATCTTCGTGACCAACGAAATTGGCAGCGGCGGCGTGAGTGTGGATGCCGTGCAACGGCGTTTCACCGACTTGCAAGGTTGGATGAACCAGCACATCGCCAGCCGAGCCGATGAAGTCATCCTCATGGTCTCGGGAATACCGGTAAAAATTAAAGAGTTGTAAGTTGTTAGTTTTAAGTTTTAGTACGATTTGTATCGCCTGAAAAACTGTGAGGCTATGGTATTATTACTTAAAACTAACAACTGAAAACTAACAACTAAAGAAAAAAATGAA
>CACZVR010000085.1 GCA_902784675.1 uncultured Bacteroidales bacterium
CAGGGATATGCCAAGATTAGCAGTATGCCAACAAGACGCAACCACATGACTGAAAACGACAAGGAGCATTGTGAAGCCGCGCAGTGCGTCAATGTACTCGATGCGTCCAGTGGTTTTATTGGGTTGAGTGGGGTTCATTGTCTTGTCAATCTATCTTTCCACTTGATTTTTAAGCCACTATTGTTTTGCTGCCTCTAGTTCTTCGCCGGCGGTTTCCCAGTTGGCCATGACCTCCTCGAGCTCACGGCTGATTTGAGAATGCTTGTAGTAGATGTCCAGATTCTCGCTGGTAGCAACTGAGAGTTTCTCCTCAATTTCAGCAAGTTGTGCCTCCAGTTCGGCGATTTTGGCCTCACATGTCTTGACCTTCTTCTCGGCCTGCCGAATGCGGCGCTCGCGCTCTTTCTGCTTCTGATAGTCAATTTTGCCTTGACTGGCATTGAGTTCGGAGGCTTCTTCGGCAGCTGCAGGTGTCGGAATGCTTTTGACTTCCAACTGTTGCAATGAGTCTAACTGCTTCTTTTGCAGGAAGTCATAGATTCCACCCAAATGTTCACTCACACGATGGTCGCCGAACTCGTACACCTTGCTCACGATGCCGTTGAGGAAATCACGGTCGTGCGACACCACAATGACTGTGCCGTCGAAGGCCTGGATAGCCTCCTTGAGCACATCCTTGCTGGGCATGTCCAGGTGATTGGTGGGCTCATCGAGGATGAGCAGGTTGACCGGCTGCAGAAGCAGGCGAATCATCGCCAAGCGGCTTTTCTCACCGCCGCTCAGCACCTTGACCTTCTTGTCGGCATTCTGGCCACCGAACATGAAGGCTCCGAGGATATCGTTGATGCGGGTGCGAATGTCCCCCACAGCCACATAATCGATGGTGTCGTGGACCGTCAGGGTTTCGTCGAGCAGTTGAGCCTGATTTTGAGCGAAATAGCCAATTTTCACATTGTGGCCTATCTGCAATTTCCCGTCAAATGGAATCTCCCCCATCAGGCACTTGACCAGGGTCGATTTGCCAGCACCGTTCTTGCCGACAAAGGCCACTTTCTCGCCACGCTTGATGGTGAAGGTCACATCATGGAACACGTTGAGCGCACCATAATCCTTGCGCAGATCCTCGGCAATGACCGGATAATCACCGCTGCGGGGTGCCGGCGGGAATTTGAGTCTCATGCGTGAGCGGTCCACCTCATCGACCTCGATGCGTTCCAGTTTTTCAAGCATCTTGATGCGGCTCTGCACCTGCACAGCCTTGGTAGCCTTGTAGCGGAAACGCTCGATGAAGTCCTCGGTGTCGTGGATGAGCTTCTGCTGATTCTCATAAGCACGCATCTGCTGTTCCACGCGTTCCTTGCGCAACTCCACGAACTGGCTGTAGCTCACCTTGTAATCATAGATTTTGCCCAAAGAGATCTCGATGGTGCGATTGGTCACATTGTCGATAAAAGCTCGGTCGTGCGACACCAGCAACAAGGCACCGTTGCGGTTCTTCAAGAAGGACTCCAGCCACTGGATAGACTCGATGTCCAGATGGTTGGTGGGCTCATCGAGCAACAACAAATCAGGACGTCGCAACAAAAGCTTCGCCAACTCGATGCGCATGCGCCAGCCACCGCTGAACTCGCTTGTGGGGCGGTCAAAGTCGCTGCGCTCGAAACCCAGGCCCATCAAGGTCTTCTCAATCTCGGCTTCGATGTTCTCGCTCTGCAACAGTGCGCGCAACTCGGTTTTTTGCGCCACACGATCTATCAGTTCCTGATACTCCTCGCTGTCATAGTCGGTGCGGTCGGCCAGTTCCTGATTCATGCGGTTGATGGCATCATCCATCTGCTGCAGGTGCTCGAAAGCGCGTCCTGCCTCCTGCTTGACCGTCAGTTCATCCTTGAGTTGCATCTGCTGTGGCAAGTAGCCAATCGTGATATCGGATTGACGGGCAACTATGCCGTCGGTGGGTTGTTGCTCACCAGCGAGGATTCGGAGCACAGTCGTCTTGCCCGCGCCGTTCTTGCCGACCAACGCGATCTTATCGCGCTTGTTGACAACGAAACTAACGCCAGCAAACAGCGTTTGACTTCCAAATTCAACTTTTAGCCCCTGTACCGAGATCATGCCCTAGATTTCAAATGTGGCAGCGATTCAGCAAACTCATGAAGAGTAAAACTCCGAAATCACTCAGGATTGGTTGTGATCTCGTAAATCACCTTTGCATTCTCGGCCACCGACTGGATGGGTGACCCGTCGGGGATAACACTCTCGGTAGCAGCCATATCAGGGTTGGCGTACTGGTCGATCAAGTCTCCAGCCTCGTCATAAACAGATACTTGCACAATGTTGAAGTTCTTCCAATCCTTGGTGAACTTGTAGAGCGTCAACTTGTAGGCAACAGGCTTGTCATATCCGCGCTCACGCGAATACTCGGCACGGCTCTCGGGCAGATCAAACGAGTTGCGGACCCATACCAGGTAGCTCACGCCATTATCGCTTGTAGTAATCTCGCGGTTGAGGGCAATCGACTCACCACCACTTGACAACACAACAAACCACTCGGTGGCAGGAGCCGCCTGAGCAGTAACGAACAACACAACTATTGTCGCAAGTGACAAAAACAATCTTCTCATTTCTCTTTACTATACTATTATTTAGACGGGGCAAAGTTATAAAATAATCATTTCATGAGTGCAATTTTAGTGCAGTTTTGTGTGCGTTTACACTTTATTTCACATCTAAGACGGTCATCCTAACCGTTTTTTATAAAAAATATCAAAAATCCATGAAAATGTTTGTTCGCAATAGTCTTAATACCTACCTTTGCAGCAATATGATACTTTTTTCCTAGCAAAGCAGCTTCGTTGTGAAACGAGGCGCTTTTTTCGTATCAAAGGTAAGTCACCAGCAATAACCACATTGTTAAGGTACACGAAAAACCGGAAGTGGGGGTAATCACTTCCGGATATTCTTGAAGAAACACGTCTTTTGGAGGTGTCGTTTTCTTTAATTAGTAATAACGTTGAGGGCCTGTCCTTAGACGGTGCAAAATTACCGCCGTTACCATTAACGATATTATGAAAAATGATAAAAACGATTAGGAGAAAAGGCGATTTTTTCTTTAAAAAATTTGCAATTTTTTGAAATTATTAATTTGCAAAACATTATCAATCAAATGATTAAAAAATCAAATTTCCAAATTTTACGAAAGTAACAATTTCACACCTTATTGCCCTAGGAAAAGCAGCTCAGCGCGCACAAGCTTCGGGAGGAAACTGGTCGATCTGGTTCATTCGTTTGAGAATTGTCTGCTGCATCTTGCGCATTCTGGAGGTGGGATGAGCACTGTCCCGCTTCAGAGGGTTGGGCAGCGAGACAGCAATGAGCGCGCTTTGTTTCTTGGTCAGCTTGTCGGGGGTGGTACCAAAATTGATACTCGCCACCGCATGTGCACCATAGATACCCTTACCCATCTCGATGGAGTTGAGATAAACCTCCATGATGCGTTCCTTTCCCCAAATCATCTCGATCAAGAAGGTGAAATAGGCCTCCAGACCCTTGCGTAGCCACGAGCGCTTCTGCCACAAGAAGACATTTCGTGCCGTCTGCTGGCTGATGGTGCTTGCGCCACGCTGACGCTTGCCCTCCTGCGCCTCGATCTGGGCTTTCTGTATCTGCTCAAGGTCAAAGCCACTGTGTTTCAAGAAAAGGTTGTCCTCACTTGCCATGACCGCCTGCGGCAGATTGTGGCTGATCTGCTCAAGCGGCACCCAATGGTGAGCGATGACGGGAGGCTCACCATCGATCATCGATTCCACTGCACGGATGAGCATCAGCGGTGTGATGTAGACAGGTATGTACTTAAGTATCACCACCGACAGGATCGTCGAAGCGAAGAAGAAAATCAATATGTTGCGCAACCAGCGAGCAAATGTCTTCATCATTTAGTTGTTAGATTCTGATTTCTGTTTCTTGCGCAGTCAGGACAAAGTCCCTTGAGCACATAATTAATGCTATTGACCTGGAAACCACCAGGCAGAGCAACGAGGGGCACTTGAGTCGTCTGCAGGCAGAACGTGCGGCCACAACGCTCACAGTTAAAATGGGCATGCAGGTGGTCGATGGTACCGTCATCCTCACCGCAATGGCAATCGGGCGAACAAACAGCGTACTTGAACATTCCCGTGCCGTCGTCGATGGCATGGATGAGGTGATGCGTCAAGAACAGGGTGATTGTGCGATAGATGGTCGACTTGTCCACTGTATCCAACTCATCCTCCAGACTCTGCAGCGAGAACGCGTCATCGTGAGCCATCATCGTACGTAACAGCAAGATGCGCAAGGCTGTAGGCTTCACGTCATGCTGTTCCAAACGGGTAATATATTTACTCTCGTCCTTCATTGCTGATTTCAAACAAGGAGAAGTTGACCTTGCCATAGACTCGCTGCTGTGAGAAGTGTGGCAACGCCGAAAAGTCATGCTCACGAGGATGCTCCATGATGAACAGCGTGCCGTCATGCACCAGCGGCGAGTCGAGGACCAGTTTGGGCACCTCGGCAAAACGCGGCAAATCATAAGGCGGGTCGGCAAAAATCACGTCAAACGACTGGCGACAAGTGCTGAGGAACTTGAAGACATCGCCACGCACCAGCGTCAGGTTAGGATCGCCCAGCTGCGACTGCACCCGCTTGATGAAGTCGCACTGCACGCGCGCCTTCTCGACTGCTGTGACATGAGCACAGCCACGAGAGAGAAATTCAAAGCTCATCGCCCCCGTGCCGGCAAACAGATCGAGCACGGTCTTTCCTTCCAAATCGATGATTCCCATCATCACATTAAACAAGTTCTCACGAGCCATGTCGGTCGTGGGTCGAGCAGTGATGTTGGTTGGTACGTCAAAGCGACGGCGACCATATTTTCCGGTAATTATTCGCATAGGGCAAGCAATATCAATTCCAAGGGCGCCTGCATCGCATTGCGTCCCAGCCGCATCGCAGCAGCAGGATAGACAGCAGGCATCACGTTTTTCACATATTCACGAAGTGTTGGCAATATCTTGGATTGCAATTCATTATCACCCATAATCTGAAGTTCGTCTTTAAGCTGATCCAGGCTTTGAGAACGCCATGCACCAAGGGTGAAATAGGTCACATCCGCGCCATTGATGAACGGATAGGAGTTCAAACACATCAACTTGTCGCCCTCATAGACAGCAAGATCGGTGCGGTTGTCGGCCAGGTGGAGGAACATGCACTTACGGTCGTCGCTGCGAACCAATGTCTTGAAATGTTCACCGAGCGGGACAAGGTGAGGAACCACCACGGGATAGTTGAACGTGCGGCCAACGAATGCCTGGATACCGCGCGGCAACAGATAGGCGACTTTAACACCGTTTTGAGGCATCAGACTGACGGCAGCGTCACCATCGTCGGCAGGGAAAGACTCGCGCAGCAACGCGGTACAATCCTCGTCGGACACCTCCTGCGGGAACAGGACAAAGTGCTGAGGATATACCACTACCCTCACCCGTTTGTAATCGTCTAACAATACAGGCGTGTTCAAGACGGCATCCTCAAGCCCCTGAAGGGACTCTTCGGCACATTCCACCTCATCAATGTACAGAGAATTGGCCACTGCAGGCGTGAACAAGATGTAACGCACGCGCTTGCCCTGTAACGAGACAAGCAATTCCCAAGCCTCGGGATGCTGGATAGTGATTTCCTGTTTCCCTTTCATAACCTGCAAAATTACATAAAAAACGCAGATTATCTCCCATCAAGGAGAAAAAACACCTTATTTTTATATACTTTTGCGACATAAATAATTTTGATATGCATCTGAACCGATTACCACTCTCAATCCTCATCATCGCAGCATTGCTGATAACAAGTTGCCACAGCGGCAACAAGCCAACCGGGGAGTTCACCTTTCTGGACAACATCGGCATTGAAGTCACCGAAAAACTGCTGCTACATGACACGCTCGCCGTGCCTGACATCTATCGCAGCGACAAGAAACAGAAGTTGAGTGACCTCAAGGGAGAAAGCCTGAGCCACGATCAGTATGAAGCGCTGGTGGTGCCTGCCGGCAAAGCATTTGCCGACGAGATGAGCAACTGGCTGTTGCTGGGAGTGCGCGACATTGGTCAAGGCAACACGTTGGCGGCATACTATGCCTGCAGCGGTGCGGGTTACAGCGTTGAGTTAATGACATACGACCGCCAGGGACGCGTGCTTGACGCCATCAATGCGCGTGAGCAGCACATGTTGTGGCGCACCCACTTGGGCGACATCAGCAATGACACGATATTCACCCTGGACGGCTATTTCACCTTTAACGGCAACCACCTGACGCTGCACCGCACCATGGGCCTGAGCATCATGGACTGGGACAATGACTGCAAAGGTGAGCCCATCTGGCTGCAACAGTGGGACCAGCAATACCTCATCAACGACAAGGGTCACTTTGTCTTGCAAGGCCAGCAAGTGGTGAAAGAACAGGGCGAAGTGGACCAATATGCCGCCCTTGACTTCAAGTCGTGGGACATGCTGGTGTGCTCGCTGCATGATCCAAGCATCATGGACACGTGGAACGGCTACACCGAGCTGGTCAACTCCACCTATGACCCCGACTACCAGTACAATCCGTTCCCCTGGGATGTGGCACAACTGTACAAGATGAATCCTCAACGATTCTTGCTGTGGATGGCCGCAAAACACGAGGCGGGCAATCTGTTGTTGCCGCAGTTCAAGTTGTCACCCGATGACCGACCTGCGCTGCTGGACGAAATCGGCCGACTGGACAATGCCAGTGACCGCCAATGGCTCACCGCCCTTGTCAACAGTTGGGACGATCAACCATTGACTAAACACCTTTAAAAGTTAGGAGTTAGAAGTTATAAGTGATGATGAAATTGATTATTACGATGGTGACGGGGTTGTTGATGATGGGATGCAACGGCATCACCACTGCCAAGCAAATGAGTACACAACAGATTGAGCAGCCTACCCTGCCAGACCGCCTTGTTGTGGGGAAGAACATTTTGAGTCGCGACACAGTTGCCGACGTCGCCTACACCGACCTTGACGAGGAACAGTGCATTGCCCTAGCCCGGCAGACAGGACTCAAGGTGCCTGATGACGCCCAGTTGATTGGGGGCCGCGAGATTGACCAAAAGCACAGTCTTGCCGCTTACAGGATTCCTGTTGACGGTGACAGCCTGCGTTTTAAGGTATATCTTGTTGTCCTGAACAAGGATGGCAGTGTGGCCGATGCCATTGACGTGCATGAGTTCCACACAAGCGAACACCAAGGGCCGATGCGCCTGGGCGGCAACCGCTTTTACACCACCGATGCCGAACTGCGGTTCGACGATTCAAATCACTTCACCCTGCACCGTGTGATGACCCTCACGAGCCTCTACCTGAAGGACCACACCCTCACCGAATGCTGGCGTGTGGAATGGGATAACCATTACGAGATCACCGAGGACGGACGTTTCCATTACCTTGAACAGCAGGAGACGACTCGCAAACCAGCTGAATTGGAAGATCCCATGATTGAAGAGTACAAGTCACGCGACCTGCCTGAAAACTGACCCTTCTTGAGCGAGCCGATGGCTCGCACTACCACAACGGTGCCTTAATACAACCATGGTGCTGACATGCTTGAGGGAAGGAGCAGTTGCACGAATGAGTTTTTTTGATTAATTTTGCGGGAAATAACTAAACTTGACAAATATGGCAACAGTTGACGACAAAAAAATCATCTTCTCGATGGTGGGCGTGAGCAAAACCATCCAGCAGAACCAAAAACAAATCCTCAAGAACATCTATCTCTCATTCTACTATGGGGCAAAAATCGGCATCATCGGCTTGAACGGTGCGGGTAAATCGACGTTGATGAAAATCATCGCAGGATTGGAAACCCAGTACCAGGGTCAAGTGGTGTTTGCACCGGGCTACTCGGTGGGATACCTGCCCCAGGACCCGCAGCTCGACCCGACCAAGACCGTCAAGGAGGTGGTGCAGGAAGGTGTGCAGCATGTGGTTGACACATTGAAGGAGTTTGAGGAGATTAACCTTAAATTCGGCATGCCCGAATACTATGAGGATCCCGAGAAGATGGACAAGCTGTTTGCCCGTCAAGCCGAGTTGCAAGACATCATCGACGCCACCGACGCCTGGAACCTGGATAACCGCCTGGAGCGTGCGATGGAGTGGTGAACGTCGCCGCGTGGCGTTGTGCCGCCTGCTGTTGCAGAAACCTGATGTGCTGTTGCTCGACGAGCCCACCAACCACCTTGATGCCGAGTCCATCGACTGGTTGGAGCAGCACCTGCAGCAATATGAGGGCACGGTAATTGCTGTGACCCATGACCGCTACTTCCTTGATAACGTGGCCGGCTGGATTCTTGAGCTCGACCGCGGTGAGGGCATTCCCTGGAAGGGCAACTACAGCAGTTGGCTGGAGCAGAAGACCCAGCGCCTTGCCCAAGAGGAA
>CACZVR010000086.1 GCA_902784675.1 uncultured Bacteroidales bacterium
TTAAGCCTCACCACGCCGATGGTACTGCGAAAGTGGGAGAGTAGGTAACCGCCCCCTAAGAGAGGTGATGTCAGCAATGATGTCGCCTCTCGTTTTTTTATATCTATTCTATAGCTTCTATGGTCGCTTCACCACACGATTGGAGACATCCCATGCTGCACAAGGTAATCGTTGGCACGAGAGAAATGGTGTGTTCCAAAGAAACCACCCCTGTTAGCCGACAATGGTGACGGATGAGCTGCAGTAAGCACCAGATGACGTGAACGGTTAATAAATTCACCTTTACGTTTTGCATAGGCTCCCCAAAGCATGAAAACCAGATGCTCACGTTCCGAGGCTAGACGTGCAATCACATGATCGGTAAACGTTTCCCATCCTTTCCCCTGATGGGACAACGGCTGATGAGCCTGGACCGTCAGTGTCGCATTCAGCAGCAGCACCCCTTGACGAGCCCAACGTGACAAATCACCGTTAGCTGGCATGGGAGCGCCCACATCATCATGCACCTCCTTGAAGATGTTCACCAATGACGGAGGCATCTGCACACCCTCATTCACACTGAAACACAGACCATTCGCCTGTCCCAATCCATGATATGGATCTTGCCCCAAAATCACTACCTTAACCTGATCGAAAGGTGCCGCATCAAATGCCGCAAATATCTGTCTTCCAGGAGGAAATATTTGCCGTGTTGCATACTCCTGGCGGACGAAATCCGTCAGCTGTTTGAAATACGGAGCCTCCCATTCGCTGGCCAAGGCACGGTTCCACGATTCCTCGATTCGTACAGTCATAGCAAGGTGATTCTTTTGAGTCAATAAGACAGTTGTTCCAGTTTCAGTTCAGGCAAGAGCGCCAGATTTCACCCAATTTGCCCGTCCATCTTGCAAAGTTATAAAAAAAGCCGTAATTTTGTACCCGCTAACCATGAAAACCTCTACTTTTCTTGGACCCGTAGTTCAATGGATAGAATAAAGGATTCCGGTTCCTTCGATTGGGGTTCGACTCCCCACGGGTTCACTGGGTGGTCGGTTAATTTGGTCGTTTTGGCCTTGTTAGCCGATTTGTTTTTTTGAGGGGAGATGGTGTGGGTTTTGATAAAAATGCATGGATTGTGAGAAAAATATTGAGTGCGGGTGGGGGATGATGTGAAGTTTTTGTATATTTGCATCTGGAATATCAACACTTTGTGAATCAGGAGTTGAGGCTTTTGTGTCACTTTAAAAACACAATCATTATGGCTAAAAAGGAGTCCAAGAAATCGGATATGAATCGGCGGCAGTTCTTGCACAAACTGGGACTTGGCGCCGCTGTGATGGCTATCGATCCGCTGAGCGTTTTGGCAGGCGAGACAGGCAGGCCACAAGCCGGTGCTGGCGGTGATGTGCAGAGTCAGATGACCTATCGGGTCAAGCATGGCTCGGGCGACAAGGTGTCTCTGTTGGGCTTCGGCATGATGCGTCTGCCCGATGACCAGGAAGAGGTGAACCGCCTCGTCGATTATGCCATCGCTCACGGTGTGAACTACTTTGACACGGCTCCGATGTACAAGGGCGGTCGCAGCGAGACCATGACGGGCATTGCGTTGAGCCGGCATCCGCGTGAAAAGTATTTTGTGGCCACCAAGATGTCAAACCAAAGAGAGGATCTGTGGTCGTTTGAGGACTCCCGTGCGATGTATGAGAAGTCCTTCCGCGACTTGCAGGTTGATAACATCGATTACTATCTGCTCCACAGCATCGGAGGCGGTGGTGTGGATGCAATCAAAGCCAGATTCCTTGATAACGGACTGCTTGAGTTCCTGCTGAAGGAGCGTGAGGCAGGTCGCATCCGCCATTTGGGATTCTCCTATCATGGTGACGTGAGCGCGTTTGATTACTTGCTTGACCATCAGGAAGAATACCACTGGGACTTCGTCCAGATTCAGATGAACTATCTCGATTGGCGTCATGCCTCGCTCAACAAGTCGGGTTGGAAGCAGGATGCCGATGCCGAGTACCTCTATGACAAGCTGGAGAAGACTGGCGTGCAGGTCGTGGTGATGGAACCGCTGCGTGGCGGTGCGCTGGCTCGAATGGACGATGAGCTCAGCCAGCGACTCACCGCTTTGCGTCCCAATGACACGCCAGCTACATGGGCCTTCCGTTGGGTGGGCTCTCACCCCAACATCCTCACCACCTTGAGCGGCATGAACCAGATGAGTCACCTGGAGGAAAACGTGCGCACTTTCTCGCCACTTGAACCCTGCACCGAGGCCGAGAACAAACTGCTCGAGGAGATTGCCGACGTGATGGCCGGATTCCCCACAATTCCGTGTACCGCTTGTGAGTACTGTATGCCGTGCCCCTATGGCGTTGACATTCCTGGCAATTTCTCCTATTACAATGAGGCCGTGGCCCAAAAGATACTCCCGTTGCCCGACAAGCAGGCAACCGACTACATGGCCCGCAAGCAACAGTTTGCCGACGGTCTGCGCAAGGCGCTGCCCGATGCCTCGTCATGGGCTACCCAATGCGTTGACTGCGAAACGTGCCTGAAGAAGTGCCCGCAGCAGATTCGTATCCCCAATCAGATGGCCCGCATCGTTGAAACATTGAGGAAACGTTGATCGGGACGTCCTAAAACTATCACTTAATGCCCTGCAGTCGATGAGGCACGCAGGGCATTTTTTATCGTTGATGTGGTAATTGTCAGATTCTGAAGTTGACCCACAGGGGGTAGTGGTCAGATATCATGAATGAGAGTTTCTGCTTCGTGAGGTCGCGGTTGTTCAATGCGGTGTTGACGAAGTCATAGTTGCCGGCGCTCATGAACTCCAACGACAGTTTAGCGCGTTTCTTGTCGGCTGTGTTGAACCATGCGATTTGGTCATAGTACTTGGTCGCGTCAAAAATGGAACGTGACAGTGACTGCAGTTCATCGGGCACATACAAGCCCTCGCTCAAGAATGTCTTGTCCAGCAAATCGCCGCGTGCGTCGATGTTGAAATCTCCCAGCACGATGAGGTTCTGGTCATAGGCGTTGATGTCGCTGGCCCAATCGTTGAGCCAACGGGCGATGCCGTGAATCTCGTTCACGCGATCCTTTGACTTCTTGCCGTAGATGATGTGAACGGTGACCAAGATAAAAGTCTTGTCTCCCGAGCGGAAACTGACAGCGTAGGGCGAACGCACGAACTGCTCGCGAATCACCTTCTCGGGATCGTTGACCCACTCGTTGGGGATGACGATTTCTCCAGCCAGTCCCGACAGCTGCACCCTGCGCGTGTCGAACAGATAGGCCATGCGCTCGTCGTTGCCCGAGTCGCTCTTGTTGGTGTCGGTCAAGATCATCGACCAGTTGTCACCCAGCAGCTTGAGCGTGTCGCGCAGCGCCCTCAGATTGCCTTTCACTTCTTGAACGGCAATCACATCAAAGCGGCTCAAGATCTCGGCGATGCAGAAGATGGAATGCAGGTCTCGACGCGGCGAGTCTTTCTCGTCGCTCATCCATTTTCTTGTGAAATTGCCGAAACCGCGTATGTTCCATGTGGCGATCAACAGATTGCGGTCCAGTTCCTTGAACGGCACCTTGGCGTCCAGGTCTTCTCTCAATTCTGCCAGGTTTTGGGCTACCTCGATGGGCAGGTCATCATAGATGGTGCTTTCCTCTTGTTTCTCTTTCATCGGGTTAAAGGTTTGAGTGGTTAAAGTTCATTGTCGGGAAAAGACGTTGCTGCTACAAGTCCCCATTAGTCGTAGGTGTAGTGCTTGAGGACTTGGCGGTAGCTGTTGAAGATCTTGCTCTTGGAGACGAAACCGACGTAGCGGCCATCCTCGTCGATGACGGGCAGGTTCCAGGCTCCGGTGTCGTCAAAGGTCTTCATCACTTTCTCCATGGGCGTGCCGACGGTGATCTTGGTGGGCGGTTTGGACATGAAACGCTCCACGTTGATGCGCCGGTACAGGTCGGGACGGAACATGATGTTGCGGATGTCATCTAGCAGCACCACGCCAATCAGTTTGTTCTTGTCGTCAACCACGGGGAACAGGTTGCGATGGCTCTGAGCGATGATGTCCACCATGTCCTTGAGGCTCATGTCGGGATGGACAACCGAGAAATCCTTTTCGATGACGCTGTCCATCTTGAGCAAGGTGAGCACCGA
The DNA here is from genome assembly GCA_902784675.1 of uncultured Bacteroidales bacterium. GTDB lineage: Bacteria > Bacteroidota > Bacteroidia > Bacteroidales > Muribaculaceae > Sodaliphilus. The sequence continues at coordinate 4,145 of CACZVR010000086.1, forward strand.
GCGGTCCTTCTGATGGGTGAGCAGTTCGCCGCGTTTGGCAAGACGCCGCGCATAGATGCCGTAGGGGGTGAAGATGCGGCTCACGCCATAGCTGCTTGCCGACACGATGAGCAGCGGCAGGAACAGTTCATAGCCACCCGTCATCTCGGCGGCAAGGAAGATCGCCATCAGCGGAGCGTGCATCACTCCCGCCATCACACCGGCCATGCCCATGAGGGCAAAATTCTTGATGCTCAACGGCATGTCGGGGTCGATGAACCCCAGATGGTTGAACAGATAGGCGAAGAAAACGCCCGCCATCACGCCCACAAACAATGAGGGAGCAAAGGTACCACCCACGCCGCCACCGCCATTGGTCGCTGCCGTGGCCAGCACCTTAAAGGCGCCCAGCGCGAACAGGAACAGCAGCACCGCCACCGTGTTGTCGCGGTAAGGGTAGAACAGGCTGTTGTTGAAGATGCCCGTCACATCGCCGTTGATGAGGCGTGTGATAGCGTCATAACCTTCACCGTACAGCGGCGGCATCAGGAAGATGAGGATGCTCAGGGTGATTCCGCCCACTGCGAAGCGCACCCAGCGGTTGTGCAGTTTCTTGAAGCGTCCCTCGATGCGGTCAATCAGGTTGATGAAGTAGAGCGACACAAAGCCGCAGAACACGCCCAGCAGCACCACAAACGGAATCCTCGAGGCAAAGAACGGCTCGCTCTGCGAGAAAAAGAACTCCACGTTATAGCCCGTGAAGATATAGGCCACCGTCGCGCCTGCCACCGATGCCGTGATCAGCGGGATGGCAGCACCGGCCGTGAGGTCCATCATCAGCACCTCGACGGTGAACAGCACACCCGCAATGGGTGCCTTGAAAATGCCTGCGATACCTGCTGCCGCGCCACATGCCACAAGCATGGCCAGCGTCTGCGGCGTGAGCTTGAAGGCCTGGCCCAGGTTGCTGCCGATGGCGGCTCCCGTGAAGACGATGGGACCCTCGGCACCGACCGAACCACCAAAGCCGATGGTCACCGACGACGCGATGAGCGAGGAGTACATGTTGTGAATCTTGAGGCGGCTCTTCTTCAGCGCCAACGCATAGAGCACGCGTGTCACACCATGCGAGATGGGCTCGCGGGCGATGTAGTACACATACATGCTGGCCAGCAGGATGCCGACGGCGGGAAGCACCAGGTAAAGCAGGTTGCCCTGTTCGATGTGGAAACGGCTGGTGAGCATTCCCGCGATGAGGGCGATGAGCGTCTTGAGCAAGACGGCGGCGAGGCCCGATGTGATGCCCACGATGAGGGCGAGCAGCACGACAAAGGTCTTGTCGGGGATGTGTTTCTCGCGCCACAAGAGCAGCCGCGTCCACCAGCTGCTGTTGTCGGCAGTCGTGTCGTTGCTGGTTGATCGTGTTGCGGAATTGTTTCGTGCCATTACATGCCGCGTCCTGTGAAGACGATTTTGATGGTGTAAATGAGGATTTTCAAGTCATTGAGCAGCGACATGTTGTCAAGGTACATCAGGTCATACTTGACGCGCTCGACCATTTCGTCCACGTTCTTGGCATAGCCGAATTTCACCATGCCCATCGAGGTGATGCCAGGGCGCACCTGATGCAACAGGGCATAGGCCGGCACGCGCTTGATGATCTGGTCGATATAGTGCTTGCGTTCGGGACGGGGACCCACGATGGACATGTCGCCCTTGAGCACGTTCCAGAACTGCGGCAGCTCGTCGATGCGGTACTTACGCATGAAACGCCCGAAGGGCGTGATGCGCGGGTCATCGTCCGATGAGAGCTGCGGCATGCCCGAGGCCTCGGCATTCTGCACCATCGAGCGGAACTTGATGATGCTGAACGGCTTGTTGTGCAGTCCGATGCGCTCTTGCAGGTAGAAAGCGGGGCCGGGGCTGGTGCACTTGATGATGCAAGCCACGATGGCATAGAACGGCAGCAACACGATGATGGCGATGATGGCCGCGACGATGTCGATGGCACGCTTGATGTTCTTGCCGCTGTCGCTCAGGCTGCTGCGCGAGATGTTCACCAGCGGCTCGCCATAGAAGTCCGACAACCTCACTTGCGACTGGAGCATATTGAACCTGTCGGGCGAGATCATGATGGGCAGACCCAGTCCAAACAGGCGGTTGATGGCGTTCATCGTCTGTTCGGTGTCGTTGCGCGTGGGCACCACGATGAGTTCCCAGATGCCTTCTTTTTGGCAGACCTCCTCGATGTCGTCCAGGTCATAGTGAGGCAATTCGGTGCCCTTGACGGGGTTCTCGCCGGGAATGTTGACAAAGCCCTTGATGTCATAGCCCGTGGAGTTGCGCATGGCATTCTGGTTGTTGTAGAAGGCCACCGCTGCCGACCCGCTGCCGATGACCAGCGTGGGGAAGGTCCATTGTCGTTTGCGTATCTGGTTCGATGCCACATTGGTGATGATGGCCCGGACAAAGTAGACAAAGCCGAACAGCAAGGCCCACAGGATGAAAATCATCTCATAGTCGCTGCCGCGCACACCGATGACGTCGTTGATGAGCGCCAGGAAGAAGATGAGCAGCGTGTTGATGCCGGCACTGGCGGCGGTGGTGAACAGCTCCTGCACGCGCGACTTGCGGCACACGTTGTTGTAGTAGCCGCTGAAGGCGTAGGTCACCATCATCATCAGCGGGAAGAAGATCTGTCCCAACACCACCATCTTGCTGGTCAGGTAGGTGCCCAGGTCGCCATAGCCCGCCACATTGCCCATCTGGTAGCGCACGATGTTATAGGTGAACCAGGCCAGGTTAGACATCACAAAGTCGCCCACCACATACTTGATGCGCTGGCGGTGAGCCTTGTTGTTGATGTCGAGCCTGATTCTCATTGCGGTCGGGTGTTATCTGATGATTTTGAATGTGCCGTCGCGTCCCAGCAGGATGATGTTCGACGGCTGATGAGGCGTCTTGTCGTCGCGGCGCCACTCCACGACATGGTCCACGCCCTTGACGATTTCGGGAGAGATCTCGGCAAAGGATTTGGCCGTGGGCTTGCCGCTCACGTTGGCCGACGTCGAGACGATGGGCTTGCCGAAGCGCTCACACAGCCGGTGGCAGAACTCGTCGTTGGGGATGCGGATGCCCAGGCTGTCCTCGTCGCCCAGCAGATTGGACGCCACATTATAGGCGCCCTCATAGATGATGGTCAGCGGCTTCACCGCCACGTCAACCAGCTCTCGCGCAATCATCGGCACATCCACCACATAGTGGTCCAGGTGCTCGGCACTGTCGATGAGCACGATGAGCGCCTTGCTGTCGTCGCGCTGCTTGAGTTGATACACCCGTTTCACCGCCTCGGCATTAGTCGCGTCACAGCCGATGCCCCACACCGTGTCGGTGGGGTAGAGGATAAGGCCGCCGTCACTCAACACCTTGAGGCATTGCGTGATATCGGCATCCATCTGTTTTCGGCTCTTCTGTATTTGTTCCTTGCTTGAACTCATTTTCGCTTGTTTGTAATTTGCAAAGATAATGCAAAGATGTTATCCCTGCAACACCACCGTGTGAAAAAAACGATTTTCCATAGCGGAAAGTGTGGGTTTCTTTATCGATTGATGGGGCCGCGGCGAGAGCCGCGGCACGGGGGACCGGGCGGGTGGTGGGTGCGAGGCGACGCCTCGCAATACCGAACGTAATGGTGGGAGTGCGTTGGTAAGCAGCGCACAGGACGAATTTCTTTGCAAGCCGGTGGCTTGCACTACCTCAACAATACAGGTGATGATGGGTGGGGCGGGAGTGTTAATCAAGTGTTAATTGCGGTGGTGTTGGTGGTGGCAGCGACACCACATACTGGACTGGTTGATTGGGGGTTGAGGCTGTATAGACCAGTGTCGTCATCGGCCTTTGTGAGGATGCCGAGGTGGAGGGCTTGGGCAATGAGGTTGCGGGAACGGTCGATGCGGTTGAGCTGCTGGCGCCGTGCGGTGAGCTTGGCGGTGAGCTCGTCGGGGGAGATGGTCTTGCCTGGGTCGATG